>CALCOW010000156.1 GCA_937899935.1 uncultured Phycisphaerae bacterium | reverse complement strand
GCTCTTGGGGAAAGGCAACGCGGGTGGAGAAGCGGCGCATCTTGGTGGAGCAGCCGCCGGTTTCTACTTCATACGTCGTCCACATTTACTGCATGGTTTCTTCGATGTATTGGGGCGTGTTGATCCAACCTCGCGTAGTCGTGGGGAACGAACCCTTGATCGAGCCAAGATTGATCGTGTGCTGGATAAGATCTCGCGCCAGGGAGTCCACTCTTTGACGGCCAAAGAAAAGCGGCTCTTGCATGAAGCCTCAGACCGGCGACGAGACAATGCGTAAGAGCAACATCGCTATGAATGAGGCGCTTTCATTTAGAGTCGAGCATCAAAGTCCCAGCAGTGCGGCGCGGGTTGGCAAGGTTGAGACGCTCCATGGTCATTTCATGACGCCTGCCTTCATGGCCGTGGGTACGCGCGGGACCGTGAAAGGCTTGCTTCCAAATCAGCTTCGTGAGGCGGGTTGTCAGATTGTCTTGAACAATGCCTATCACCTGATGCTGCGGCCCGGAGATCAGTTGGTGCGTGATTTGGGTGGTGTGCATCGGTTCATGAATTGGGACGGTCCAATCTTGACTGACTCCGGGGGATATCAGGCCTTTTCGATGGCCGATATCAACGCGGTTGATGACGAAGGTGTGACGTTCAAGTCGATTATTGATGGGGCTGCCGTTCACCTTGGCCCTGAGTCAGCAATGGAGATCCAGAATAATCTGGGAGCTGACATCATCATGGCCTTCGACGATTGTCCGCCAAGCGTCGATCCAAGAACTTCAGCGGGCGTACTTCGTCGCATGGGTGGTTCCACAGGGCCTGGAAGATCTGGCGATCACGACCAGAGGCTGCAGGTGGCCCACCGGCGGACGGTGGCATGGCTTGAAAGATGTGTCGCGGCTCATCGGCGCGCGGAAGAACAGTCACTTTTTGGAATCATCCAGGGTGGGACGGATCTTGAACTGCGTTCGGCCAGTGTTGAAGCAATCTGCAATATTGAACTTCCTGGCTACGCTATCGGTGGGGTTGCTGTGGGAGAAGGGCCATCGGAAATCAAGCGTGTCGTTGAACATACAGCGCCATTATTGCCGGTTGAAAAACCTCGCTACCTGATGGGTGTGGGTTATGAGGCTGATTTGGTGGCGGCCGTTCGTGCTGGTGTAGATATGTTCGACTGTGTGCTTCCAACTCGAAATGGACGCAATGCCAACGCCTTTACCCGTCAGGGGCCACTGAGGCTGCGAAATGCGGCTTATCGGGAGGATCAAGCAGTCATAGAGCCAGGGTGCGATTGTCTGGCCTGTAGAGGGGCTCAAGGGGGTCTGCCTGAGGGTGGATTTAGCAGGGCCTATCTCAGGCACCTTTTTATGGCTCAGGAGATGCTTGGCCCGATCCTAGTTAGCCTGCATAACATCCATCACTTCCAGAACCTCATGCTGGACATCCGGCAGGTGATCAAGGAAGATTCCTGGTCTTTGCTCTCGGAGCGGTGGCCGGTCCTAGAGCGGGAGCCTGGATGTGTGAGCTGAGTCAGCTACTGGGCCCTTGCTGATGTGTTGAGCGGTTGTATCGTCATAACCTGAAACTTTTTGATCCTGGTCGCAGGATGAGTAAACGAGCCTTCTTATGATTAGTTTGATAAATCAAGTTCCGACCCTTCTCATGATGTCTGCAGGAGTGCCAACACCTGGTAGTGCTGCAGCGCCGAGTGCGGGTGGCGCGACGACTGCCGCTCCGGGCGGCGCCGCAGCAGCACCTGCCGCGCCTGGGGCCTTCGGTGGTGGCGGTGTCTTCATCTTTATGTTGTTGGCACTGGGTGTTTTGTTTTTCTTCTCAATTATGAATCAGCGTAAACAGAAGCGACAACGTGATGACATGTTGCGCGCCATTCAGAAGCACGATCGCGTGCAAACCATTGGCGGGGTTATTGGATCAGTCATGGAGATCAAACCCGATGTCGTGGTCCTCAAAGTGGATGAATCATCGAACACGCGAATCTCATTTGCAAGAGCGTCTGTACAACAAGTTTTAGACGCAAGTGATCTTGTGGAGGAGCAAGGCGAAGAAGACTTGGAGGAGGAGACGGTTTCTTGAGCGTTTCTGGTTCGGTACCGTCCGGCAACTCGTCCAAGTAAGCGGCTGATACATCATGCAAAATATGGGTTGGAAGATCATCCTCATTATCGTCATTGTGGGCGGTAGCTTTTGGGCGTTAATGCCTCCTTCAGAGAAGATTCGTCTAGGTAAGGATCTGCGCGGTGGTGTGAGTTTGGTCTATTCGGTTGACTTGCCGGAAGACAGCTCGGCGCAAGAGTCGCAACAGGTCCTAGACCAGACCATCAACGTTCTGAAGAAAAGAATTAATCCCAATGGTGTATTTGACATCTCAATGCAGCCGCAAGGCAATAGTCGTATTGAAATCGTTATGCCTTTGCCGACCGATGAGGTCAAGAATCTTGGGGATAACTATCGAGCCGCACTTGAAGACTTTATGGAGCGAGCAGGGGTCGATCCACTAGCGATTGATGAAGCACTGCGTCAAGGAACGCTCGTCAAACAGTTTGGTGGAAATCCTGGTACCAAGCGAGGCAAGCTCATTCGGAACTTGCAACAAGCGTACAAGGATCGAGCTGAGGCCTTAAAGTCACTTGAGCAGATGCAGGCAGATGGCGCGACTGATGCCACGGCCTTACGTCGAACGCAGGCGCAGGCTGCGGCCGCTGAGGTGACGTACGAAGATCTGTACGATCAGCTTCTCTCCCAAAATCTTGATCGTGCTCGCGTGACACGTGCGCTGCAACTTTCAAAGAAGAAACGTGACACCGGTCAGACTGACGATGCTGGTCAACCAATATTGACTCCTTCGCCGCGTGAGACGGAACTTCAAGCGATTTCTCAGGAGTACCCACATCTCAACGCAGACCCACTGGCTGAAGATGGTTCAGAGCCAATTTCTCAGGGCGGTCAGTCCTTGAGCGATCTGGTTTCAGCATTTGATACCTATGAGTCCAATCGCGTCAGCTTTGATGATCCAGAGGATCTCATGCGTCTCCTTCAAGGCGCAGGTGTACTGCAGTTCCATATCGCGGTTGAGCCGAATCGTCCCGAGGGTGTCAACATCCAAAAGATGCGCGAGCAGCTTATGGAACGTGGTCCAGAGAACACGGAATCACGCGTGGCGGCCTGGTTCCCTATTGAAGATCTGAAACAGTGGTACGACACTCCTTCAGAACTCCAAAGCCTTTTAGCCAATCCACAGGCCTACTTTGCCAGTCGCGGTCGCGATCTTGTGGCAGCTGAGCGGAACGGCCAGTTTTATCTGCTGCTCTACACAACTGACCAAGAAAGCATGACCCATAAGGGTGATATACCGTGGACGATCGTCAGCGCTGGGCCGGCGCAAGATAGCCTAGGTCGTCCAGCGGTCTCCTTCCGGCTTGATCAGAGTGGCGCTGGGTTAATGGGTCGTTTGACCGGTGCGCATGTTCAAGAGCCGATGGCTATTGTGCTTGATGGGGCCGTGTACTCAGCGCCAAACATCAATAGCCAGATTACTCAAAGTGGCATCATTCAGGGCAGCTTTTCTCAGTCAGAGTTGAATTACTTGTCTCGTGTCTTAGCCGCTGGTTCTTTAGAAGCAGCTTTGAGTGATCGTCCTATCTCCATCAATATCTTGGGGCCATCACTGGGTGCTGACAACCTGACCCGTGGAGCCTGGGCCTTCATTGTTGCCTTGATTGCTGTTGGCATCTTCATGGTGCTCTATTACTTCTTCTGTGGTTTTGTTGCCGATGCAGCGCTGCTCTCAAATGGAATCATCATTTTTGGTGTGATGTCCATGATCGACGCAACGTTCACCTTGCCTGGCCTCGCCGGCATCGTGCTGACCATTGGTATGGCCGTCGATGCAAATGTGCTTATCTACGAGCGTATTCGTGAGGAGCTTCGCGAGAATGAGAATGATCTTCGCGCCGCGATTCGTGAGGGGTATCGCAAGGCGTTTAGCACCATTGTCGATGGTAACGTTACCAACCTCATCGTATGTTTAGTGCTGTGGAAAACGGCGACCGCTGAAGTTCAAGGGTTTGCCACCACACTTTCGATTGGTATTTGTGCAACGCTCTTTACGGCGTTGTTCGTGACCCGTGTGATCTTTACGCTCTATGCCCAGGTATTGGGCATACGTAAATTGCGTATGTTGCCAATGGTCGTTCCAGCTTTAGCACGGGCCCTTCATCCAAAGGTGAACTGGGTTGGTCTTCGTGGCATCTTCTGGACCGCCAGTCTTTGCCTTGGCATTGTCTCTGTGGTGTTGATTTTGAATCGTGGTGCCGAACTGTTTGACACGGAATTCCGTGGTGGTGTCACGCTGACCATGCGCACACGCCTGGCAACACTCGATGGCGATGCCTCTTCGGATCGCCTGCTTCTGCTTCACGTGGGTCCAGAATCGGTCCAGCGGCGCATCCAGTCGCTCGGTGATACTGATCCATCAAGCCAAGATCAACCGATTGCAGAAGCAAAAGCAGCGTTGGCGCTGGCCCAGGATCAGGCTTCAAAGGCCGCTGAGGGTGCCGCTAAGACAGAAGCAGATGAGGCCGTCCAACGCGCCCAGGTTCGCCTGGAAGCGGCTGAG
>CALCOW010000155.1 GCA_937899935.1 uncultured Phycisphaerae bacterium | reverse complement strand
AAAGTGGCGGACGAATCTCGAGGCGGGCGAAACTCCAAGAGCAAGGGCTACGGGTGCTCAAAAGTGCAAGCCATACCAACCGATAGATCGTTTACTGGAAAGTTGCTCTAGCGAGCTGGTAGTGGTGATCGCTCGTTGCTGGGCGACTTCTTTGATCCGCCGGCGGGCGTTGCACGCAGCGGGGAATTGCAGTCATTGCCAAAGTTCACGAGGAAAACACTGAAATCCCCAATATCCACATCTTCATCGCCATCTAAATCCGCTGAAAGACCCGGACCAGTCTGGCCAAAATAAATCAGGAACTCCGAGAAGTCTGCAACATCCACCAGATCATCGCCAGTCAGATCTCCGGGGCATGACCGCTCATTACAATCGATCAGACCATTCGTATCGTACTGTGATACATAGTCCCAAATCGTCTGTGTTGCCAATGATGGCCATTCATGCCCACCATTTTGAATACGCAAGTGGGTATAGGAGTGGCAAGCATCAGCCTCAGGCCAAAAGTACTGTGTTACGTTATTGCCTAGAGATGTTTGAATAACATCTTGACTCGTCTCGTTGATATCAACCCAATGCATGTTTTGCTGGGCCACAGAGATCGAATACTGGTTTCCAACGTAGGGTGCGTAGAAATCTTCAGTCCCAAGAATATGAATAATGTTTGTCTGAACCGCATTACCACAAGCTTGATAGGTCCATTCCCACATATTCGCAGCAACAACACCAACTGCAGCAAAGCGATCACCCATCAAACATGCATAGTCCCACATAAGGCTACCGCCCAACGAAAACCCACTCGCATAAATACGTTGCGGATCTACGTTGTAATCAGCAACCACAGGATTGATCATCGCATCAGCAAATCCCAACTCATCAATTCCATTATCGTATGGGCCCTCACCATTCCAACATGTACAGTTATCAGGGTCGAGTAATGCTGCCGGATAGACGGCGACAAATCGATACTGATCAGCTAGGTCTCGGTAGTCCTCGAACTGAATGGCTGATTGTGGTGAGCCATTGCCACCATGAAAGTGAAACATGGCGGGCATATTTTCTGAGGCACTAAAGTCACCTGGCAAATAGACAAGGTACAGCCTAGAAACACCATTGACATTCACGGCTTTGTTAATGACCTGCGCTGAGGCAGGCGCCGCGGCCCATAAAAGCAAAATAATAATAAGGGTTTTATTCATAGTCTTCATTACAACACGCCAGGACATCTCGCACAACACAAAAAATTGATCAATTTTGCCAACAGCCACTGAACACCTACTTAGTTTCCAATACTGCGATGAGTGATGACAAGAGTGCCCTGATGCCACGCGATTCGTTAGGCAATTTGATCGCCAACTAAATATTAACAATCAACTGTCATCTCGTGCCCATTGGATAAATTACTCTCCAGCGGTCTTTTTTTATGATTCCGTGAAGACTATGTTCCCGTCCTTGTCGTTGATGCGCAAAAAGCCACCACCCTCAAAGTACGAAGCAAGGTAAGCAACGAAATTCCCGTCCGTGTTGTTGATGACCAACTGGCTGCCATATGGGGTCGCAGTAAGTACCGCAACTTCTGTGCCGTCCTCGTTATTGATGTCCAAATAGCCACCAACACTAGACGCATAGAGATCAACGACTTCTGTGCCATCTTCCATGTAGAGACGCAATCGCCCATCGCCATTTGAGTCTCCATAAAGTTCAGCGCACATATGGCCTGCACTGTTATAGAGTTCAACTTGGCCGTCGCCACCACTGTCGGAATAAAGCTTCGTCGTCATTTGGCCGGCTTTGTTGATCTTGATGGCGCCATCATTGACCGTCAGTGATGTGCAAGTGAGGTCTGTAAAATTGCCACTTGTGGGTCCTTGCATGCTCGTTGCTGCCAGTGCAATA
>CALCOW010000154.1 GCA_937899935.1 uncultured Phycisphaerae bacterium | reverse complement strand
AAGGCGAAAGGTCAAAATAGAGTTCCTTGAATATCGATCTGAGATCGCGACTGGTCAGTTCCTCTACTGGGGCCTCCCAAGCCTTCCATCCCTGAGTGTGAATGAACGAAGGCATACCTCTGAATAAGTGACGGATGCGCTCACTGGTCGTGTATCCGGCGTAACCAAAGTACTGCAGGATGTCAGGCCCTCGCCTTAGCATGAAGACCGGTATCTCTTGGAATTGCCTGGACTCAATGAGTGCTGTGAGGAGGTCCTGGTCACTTTGTAAATGTAGTGGTCGGACTGTCCAAGAGAGCTTCTGAGCCTTCTGGTAAGTATCCGATTCCAGCAACTGCTTCCACTGTTCCAGAATCGCTAGATGTGAAGCACTCACCCTCAACACGCCAGAATTCAAACTGAATGGGAGCGTTCGTCCTAGTGTGAACCCCCACGCAATCGTTCTCTGCCCATTATTCGCACGGGCACCCCATAACGCTTCTTCACTACCGATCAAAGTCTCACTTGATATCTCTGCATAACGGCTAATGAAGTCACCAGTCACAATGACGTCTGAGTCGAGCCACCATACCTCATCGTGCCCTTCAGACAACAAAATACAAAGTATGTATGGTTTGATGTTCCAATGCCCTCGCCCCGGAATTGGACCTGTGCGTAGGTCCACAATCCCGAGACTGTCAGCCCAACGAGTGAATTCCTCATCTGCTGGTGGGAAGTAAAGAACGACTCGTGCTGTCGGGCAGTATTGCTTAATACTGATCAACAACAAGCGGATTGCACCCGCTCCGCTTGCCCGGTTTTCCGCAATGCAAATCACCATGTCACGATTCCAGATGAGGTCCAGAAACAGTCAATTCCAGATGAATGGCCTTAGAAAACAACTGCCTGCAGCAATCATCAATGTAACTGGGGAGAACAATCTTCGACACCGACAAGATGTGGCATAGATTGAAAGTGCCAGGGGCAAACTAAAAAGGACGCAGAAGCGATTGGCACGAGCAGATGTTAGTATATCCAAACATCCAAGTTCGTTTTCCGAAACGACCCTTGGAAGATGCGAGATATGCGAGATATGCGAGATATGCAAGATATGATTGTTGAATGTCTAGGCATGTCGACCGCGAGTTCTTTTGGATGTGTTTCTCGAATGCTTTAACCACAATTTGAGGGCCCTCGACCGAGTAGAAATAAATGATGTGGAGATTAAGCATAAGACACGGCAGATCGTCAGCCCGACACATCGGTGTGATCGCGCTGGTGGTCGGTTTCTTGTTGGGACCCTTGAGTTCAGCAGCGGCCCCAATGGGGCAAACCACTGATGAAGAAGTCTCCCAACAATCGGTAATCGATGCATTTGCTCGAGCCGATTACGAACAAGCTCTGGCAATACTCGATCAACAGATCGCCCAAGGTGGTACGACTCACGAATTGTTTTACAACAGAGCATGCGCCCTGGCTCGCCTTGAACGACTTGAAGAAGCCGAGGCCGCGCTGGTCGATGCGTTGAACGCGGGGTTCAATGACTTTGCACACCTCCGGTCAGACCCTGATCTCGCGAACCTCCATAATCGACGCATGTTTGAGTCCATTTTTGAGGCTGCTCGTCGCTACGCACGTGATGCCGCCAGTTCAGCTCAAGAGGGATGGCGACAACGCTTCGGCTCAGCTGGCTATTTGTTTGAGAAAGATGAGCAGCGCCGAATCCATTATGCAACCGCATTAGACTCGTTTTCACAAGAGCGGATGCGCGAGATGCTCGATGAATTGACAGACCACTCCATAAAGG
>CALCOW010000153.1 GCA_937899935.1 uncultured Phycisphaerae bacterium | reverse complement strand
TCGATCGCCGTCTGGTCAACAAACGCTTGTCGCAATTGCGCGGAGAGCTTGTCGATATTCAGGGGCGGAAAGCCAGAGAAGTTTCGCAACGCAATACCGACCACTTTACCGTCGGTCTCGTTGGATACACCAATGCGGGTAAGTCAACCCTGTTTAATCAAGCCACCAGTGGCGGTGCCTTTTCGAATGAAAAGCTATTTGCAACGCTCGCCACACGAATCGAACGTTGGGATTTGGGTGGTGGTAACCATGTCATGTTGTCGGACACGGTTGGTTTTATACGCGATTTGCCGCATCGATTGGTTGCATCGTTCCGCTCTACCTTAGAGGAGACAGTTCATAGTCAACTCTTGCTTCTTATGTTAGATGCCTCAGATCGAAATGCCCCGATGCAGCTGGAAACGGTTGAGCAGACGCTCGATGAAATAGGTGCGACGGATCAGCCCCGCATCTTGGTGCTCAATAAAGTTGATCTTGTGCGGGATCGGGACGAGCTTACAGAGTGGTTGGAGACATCAGTCAATCCAGCCTTAGAAGTGTTTGAAGTCAGCGCCTTGACCGGACAAGGAATTGAAGCGCTCAAAGATCGTGTGTTATGCGAGATGCGTGGCGAGTTACGCGAAATTGCTCTGGAAGTTCCCTTGAAAGATTCACGTACGGTTAATTTTCTCGAGCAGCGCACCGAAGTACTGGACCGAGACTACCAAAGTACGAGTGTGGTGATGCGTGTACGGATTGGTAAGCGTCAGATGGATCAGGTGCTTGCCTTGTGTCGCCAGGTACGCATTGATGGGCAGGATCCGCAAAATCTTGTCGGCGAACTGTGGCCACTTGCTGGGGAGCTGGACGATCAAGAAAACTCGGGTTTTGCACGAGGTTTTGGAGCCCCGCAGTGATAAGATGAGACGTGTTCGAAGTCGCCCCATGGCTCAGTTAGTGAGCCCAAGTAAGGAAACCAGCTCCCGCAGTTATGACGCCACGATCTGAACCGCTTGCTCTGGAAGATCGAATGCCCGCTGAACTTCTCAAGCGGGTCAATGGTTGGTCGTCACGGGTGGGATTGGCTCCGCTGCGGCAAAGGCTCTGTGTTCAAAAGAATGTCAAGCAATTTGATGACACCCTGGCAGAGGTGCTTATTGCAGACCACCTCGATCGACAGGGCTGTGCACTTCGTTGGGAGGTCCCAACGCCCACTGGCCGCCAATGCGATTTTGAAGTGACCCGTGATGGTGTGCATTTTTATGTGCATGTAAAACGAATCCGTCCACACACGGATCAGCCACGCCAGTTAAAGATCTCCTCTCGTCTACGTGTGCTTGAGCAAATTCGCCGGCCTTATGTGGTTCGTATTTGGTGGGATGAGAATCTATCTGATGGTCAGATGCAAAAATATGTCACCGAGGCCAGTCATTTCATTGAAGGAAGTCGACTGGGTGAGGAGTCTGTCATTCATGACACGAATCAGCGTCGGCTAGGCACCGTTCATATTGTGGCGCCAGATCCTGGTCCGAATGTATCGCTTGTTATTGGTATGCCCAATGGTCCAATCGACCGGGTTGGGTATATTCGGAAGCTCTTAATCAAAGCACACCGTCAGTTTATGCCACGTGAGACCAATGTGATCCTTTTGGCGTCGAGTGAACGTGATGGATTTGATGACTTTGAACAAGCTTTATTGGGATCGCATGTTGAACGATGGGATGCACACCCACCAAGTGGGCAGCGTATTGCTCATGGCCGGGCGATGGATGGGTTCTGGTCGGCTAGGCGTCGCCGCGATGCTCGATGTGCTGGTTGGTTTGAATTTGATCCCCATGCCGTCCAACAAGAATTCAAGTTGCTTCACCGCAGCGAGACCAAAATGACACCTGCGGTTGCCCACCTGCTGGAATCTCTTTTTGATGAGCCAGATGCAGCGTCACGCCGCACCGCGGGTTAAACCTTGGCGACTGCTTTGCCAGATTTAGTAGCACGATCAGGCATGTAGATGGCCCTGACCTGTTAGCATGCTGAGCCTCTGTCATATCTCTTTTAAGTCTCTACTCGCCTGGAGGAGGAGAAAACATGCGCGATCCACGTCAACACGAGCTTGCCGAGCTTCTTATTAACCACTCAACCAGAATTCAACCAGGTGAGCACGTGCTCATCGAGCTTTTTGATGCGCCACCAGAAATGGCCATTGAACTCGTCGAGGCAACCCGCCGTGCTGGTGGGCACCCCCATGTCGAGTTGCGCAGCCAGCCTGTGATGCGAGCACTGCAATGGGATGCGAGTGAAGACCATCTCCAGGTATGGGCCGACTGTGATCTCTATCGAATGAAGAAGATGGCAGCGTACATTGGTTTGCGTGGCGCAGGAAATGTTAGTGAAGAATGTGATGTGCCAGATCAAAGTCGCAAGGCAATGGCAGAGATTTATCGTACCCCGGTACATCTTGAACAGCGCGTCAAGAAAACGAAGTGGTGTGTTCTTCGCTGGCCAACACCGAGTATGGCTCAGTTGGCGAATATGAGTACTGAGGCGTTTGAAAAGTTTTACTTTGACGTGTGTTGCTTGGACTACGGGTTGATGACGGAATCAGGTCGCGTTCTTGCAGAGAGAATGACAGCGACCGATGAAGTGCACATAAAAGGACCTGGAGATACGGACCTTAAATTCTCAATTAAGGACATCCGCGCCGTTGAATGTTGTGGTGAGCACAACATTCCTGATGGTGAATGTTTTACGGCGCCGGTTCGTGACAGTGTCAATGGTGTCATGCACTACAACACTCCAACGGTCTACTATGGCCAGACTTTTGAGAACGTGAGGTTCGAGTTTGCCAAGGGAAAGATTGTTGACGCGACTTGTGATGGTGATGTGACTGAACTGAACTCTATTTTGGATTCGGATGAAGGCGCACGCTACATCGGAGAGTTCGCTATTGGTTTTAACCCCCATATTTTAGAGCCGATGAAAGACATACTCTTTGATGAGAAAATCGCTGGTTCACTGCACTTTACACCCGGTGCTGCTTACGAAGAGACGGATAATGGCAACCGATCTCAAGTGCATTGGGATCTCGTATTGATCCAGCGGCCCGAGTATGGTGGTGGTGAGATCTACTTTGATGGTGAGTTGGTGCGTCGTGATGGACTCTTTGTGACTGAAGAACTTGCAGCACTCAATCCGAAAGAGTTGTTGGCAGCGACCGCGTCTGTGTGATCTCGCTGGTGGCCTGAAAAATCTATTGGACCTATGCGGTGTCTTGTTGCTTTGCTACGGATCGAGCATTGCGTCGCTGGTTTCGCAATTGAAGTATGGCAGGCATCACCGTATAGCAGGCCAGAAGTGTCATGCCCAGACCGGTGGTCATCACCGCGCCCAAAGATCGAATGCCACGGTGTTCGGCAATCATCATTGCCCCAAACCCAATCATGGTTGTTAGGAGTGTCATGGTCACGGCTCTACCTGTTCCGCCGCTAAGGCCAGCTGGTCGACCTTCTGGTTCATAGCGCCAGCGGTGCACCATATGCACGCCTGCAGCCATACCGATACCCAAGATCAATGGCATTACGATCAGATTGGCGAAGTTCACGGAGAATTGCAGTAGACCTAAAAGTCCAAACACTCCCACAAATCCAACAGAGACGGGAACCATGGCGCACAATGCGTCGGCAATCGAACGAAAGTCAAGTAGCAACACGATCAAGATCGCAATCAGCGCATAGATGGCCGCTTTTTGATAGGCGCCAACAACAATGATGCTTGACTCAAAGATCTGAACCGGCGGCCCAAGAACATCCGGCGCCACGTTACGAATATCCTCAATGAATGCTTTTAATCTTGCTGGCTCAAGGATCGACTCTTCATCGGCCTGCGGATAGACACGTAAGAGCCAGTCGCCATTGGTGCCGATCCACTGTGCACGAAGTGCCTCTGGCAGGTCATTGGGTTGCAAAGGCTTCTCTTCGAGGGCCTCGTCAATCAGTTCTTTGAGAGCGATCTGTGCCGTGTGAAACGCTTCATTTGTTCTCTGGGCGCGAAGCTGCTTTTCTTCTTCAGTCACTTCTCTTGTGATTAGTAGCGCGTGCTGAATGCGGCTCACGATGGCATCTAATTCGGTTCGCTGCCAACCCGTCACTGACTGAATATTTAACTGTAGGCCAAAGAGAAGCTTCTGCACCTGAGCCCGAAGGTATGGGAAAGTGCTTGGCATCGACCTAGTTCGGATCGGATCGTTGCGCAATTTTGCTACTTCTAGAGCTCGCTGCTTGTAGTTTGTTGGATAGAGCAGACCCATGCCACCAACATCATGGACCGTTGGGAGGGCCGTCAGCTCAGTGACTAACTCGGGTGTCTTTTCACGCGTCGTTCGAATCAGAGCATTCCAGACAGTCCGTGCATCGTCTTCGACGAGCCGCGCCTCCCATTGCACTGACTCAATACCAGGTGGTTGCAGATTCAACACATTGGGGTCGTATTTAACGCGATATGCAGGAATGGCCGCGCAGAGCACAACGAGCACAGAGAGAATCAGCGTGAGTAGCGGATGATGATCGATCCAATTCATACGACCCGCAGCTAGGTGCATGGATTGTCCATGATCACGATGTCGTAAGATTTGATGCCAATTCGGCAAGAGCGCTAGTGCTGCTGGGAAGCTGCTCAGCATGGCAAATAGACAGACGATGATGCCGCCGCCAGCAATGATGCCCATTTCAGCCATGCCCTTAAAGTCAGTCAGAGCAGTAGCCCCGAAAGCAACGGCAGTGGTGATTGTTCCGGTGATCATTCCTGGACCAATACCACGAAAGACTCGGGCAACGGCCTCATGCAACGTGGTGTGTTGTCGGTGCACCAACTCTAATCTTGAGACAAGATGCAGCGCAAAGTCAACGCCAAGTCCAAGAAGAATGACCGAGAACACGACCGAGAGCAATTGTAGGTGGCCAACAGAAAAGACAAGCCATCCGAAGCTCCAAGCAATAGCGATGAGGAGACAGCCAGCGGCCAATAAGGGAATCACAATGCCGCGAAAGGCAATCAGCATCATGATGGTGATCAGCGCCAAAGCAATAATAGACGCGATTGTTGAATCATAGATTGATTGAGTTGTTTCATCGGCCTCGATTGCTGGAATACCAGTGATGCCATATTCAATGTTCTCAATTCCCGATTCTTGCACCGCTAAACTGACTTGTTGGCGAAGCCAAACAAGGTTGTCGCTGAGCGAGTTGATGGCCGACTCCAGTGGCGCAAATCGAAGTTGAATAATTCTGATGCGGCCACTCTCGGTAACGAGTGGTTGCCAGCGTTCGAATTCACTGCCCACAAGATCGAAGACCGGATCACCGCCCTCAAGCCCAGCGATATACGGGGTCATAATCTGATTGAGTTGCTGAATGGTGTTCGAGCCTTTTCCTTCTCGTTGGAGTTGGCTCATGAGCACTTCGAGACCGGTCACCGCATTTGCCGCTTGACTGAGTTCTTTGCCCACCCTGATATCAAGCAGTCTCTGTTCAAACTCAGCTTGTGGTGCGGCCATAAACAACCGAGGGCTTGCTTCGTTGGTGCGGAAGCCCGCATCTGCTCCTAGGACTCGTGGACTCTCTCTGAGTTGTTCAGCGAGTGATCTTGCAAGATCGGTGATGCGTTCGTCACTGGCTTCGCCTTCAAGGCAAATAACCAAATCATCCCAACGCGGAAAGTCTCGTCGATACTCGTTGTAGCGAGCGTTCCATTCAAGTTCTGGATCAATGAGATCGCCACGATCGCCATGGAATTCAAGGCGATCCAATGTCACGATCACTGATCCTGTTGCAATCAATAAACAGATCAGCAAAGTGACGAGGGGATGTTTGGTAACGGTGCGTCCCCAGAACCCTAGAAAGATGTCACGTATACGCTCAGACACAGGTCTACCATATTAAAGGAATGCGCTTTGTGTCGGTATGGCTGGTTCTCGGACCCTGCCCCAAATGGCAATGTGATGAGTCTGATGGCCATAAGAGCTCAAAGATCGGACTTTTGACCCCGCACAAACCACCTGTTTTCACAAGACCGTACGACTAGATCTTTTGCCACCTACTTTAAGGGAGTTCTTTGTTCTGACGCCAAGCAGGGCAAGGGGATGGTCGATGGATCGAGCATACTACTTCTACTTACGAGGGGACTCAGGGATGGGAACGCGAATTGGAGATTACTTGGTCTTGGCAGGGGTGTTGACAGAAGCCCAGGTTCAAGAAGTACTTGAGGCACAACGAGAAACGCAACGACCCTTTGGGTGGTTATGTGAGGAACTCTTTTCAATTGCGCCGGAGAAAATTGAACGCGCGTGGGCGCAGCAATATGCGGGCCTAACAGAAAAGATTGATCCATCAAAAGAGGATGTTGATTCCGATGTTCTTCATATGGTGACACGTCGGCAAGCGTGGCAATTTCGAATCATGCCAATTCGTTTTGATGGTGAAGAACTCATGGTCGCGACCACGCTTGGTCATATCCATAGAGCGCTTCGTTTTGCAACAAATGTCATGGGAAGCCCGGTTTATGTGGTGCTGACAACGCCAGAAGCCCTTGCTCGATCGTTGAGTAAGTACTACCCCTTGCCCGGCATGGGTCAGGTGGTTATTGATCGTGGACTCGACGCCGTACTCGGTGGTGGGAACTGGATCGAACCCGCTGCCTAGTTCATTTGCAGCCATCCTGATCAG
>CALCOW010000152.1 GCA_937899935.1 uncultured Phycisphaerae bacterium | reverse complement strand
TTCATGTGATAAGGGCATGAAGCCTCTTGTGTGTAGCATGGATGCATCAAACACTGGCCAGCCAATTGCGCTTTTAGACGTACAGGTTGGTGAGAGCTACTTTATCTACATTGGATCAGATTTAGATGCCGGATGTTTAGAAGGAACTGGCATGCTTTCAATCGAGTATCAAGAGCAAGATGTCTGTGTTGGTGATGCCAATGGAGACAATGTTGTTGATATTGAAGACTTCAGCCAACTACTCATAGACTATGGTACGACTGGTGAGAGTGCCGCTGACTTTAATGGTGATTTAGTCGTTGATGTCAACGACTTCAGCCTACTACTCATTCATTTTGGAAATGTTTGCTCAGGCTAAGCTGAGATGTTGTAAAAAAAATTCATTGCAAGGAAAGGGGCCCGTCTTGACGTTGTTCAAGACGGGCTTTTTCTATCAGAACGAGCCAAGCGATCAATATTTGTTCCCGGATCCTCATTCTAAGCTGGCTCTAGGCCCATTTAACTATTGCACATCAAAGAGCGTATCGATCGACTGAAAAGTCAAAGAACAAGAGTGGTTGACGTCGGGAGGTGAGGGTAGTATCACAGAGAGGATGGAAAAGGGATCTAAATGATACTGTTCTTCATTTTACAGTTTGTACTGGTGTTAGTTGGCATAAGTCTGATTGCCGCCGGTGTTCGGGGCCGCCTCAAGCTTGGAGACCCCAGGTGTGCCAAGTGTTCGTACGATCTGCGTACCTTCGGCGAACGTCCGGTGAAATGTTCTGAATGCGGCGCTGATCTCACGGTTCCTGGATCGGTGTTCTATAGTGAGCGAGTGCGAAAGCCAGCGCTTGCATATGTTGGCGCGGTGCTCATACTGATCGGAATTGTGGTGCCATTCGTCTTAATAATATTCATGACCTTTGGTGCACCGACAAAACCACTCACGCCAATCACGGGCTTGACTCAAAGAGTAGACGCTCAAGAAGCTGCCATGATGAGCACTGATCAGCTTGTTGAAGCAATAAGTATAAATTTTAACAACCCGAGATTATGGAATGAAATTCAAGCTCGACTCGCCACCAGCGGTTTATCAGAAGAGGACATCACAAATGTTGTGGAGCAGATCATAGAGCACATCAAACTTGCTCCCAGCGGAGAACGAATAGTCGGTCTTTCAAGAGCAGAGCCGTTTGTTAAGACAATTATCGCCGAAGACATGATACGAGCATCTTTGCTTCAATCACTTATCCTGTCCGTTTATCCTGACGTGATAGAAATTCTAGATCTTGATCGTGCAGAACAATCCGACTATACGTTTGTGTTGGGAATTGAAAATCCCCTTAAGCGTAGGCGCTTTGATATGAACACGGTCGTCGTTATTCATAGTGTGAAGATTGCAGGTCAAGAACAGTCAATCGAGCACGGTGGTCAGAGTCACTACATCGGAAATGTCGAAGATGGCAAGGTGATATCTCTGTTCGAAGGAGATCCCTTTGTTCATGTGAGTTTGCCAGAGCTCGAGGTTGGCGACCATGATGTCTTCGTTGACTTAGAGTGGGCTGTGTTTGCGCCCGAAGCAACTGAGGATCTTCCATTTCGCTGGCGCAGCTATCCTGCGAAGTGGCCAGAGCCCTTGTATCGTCAGCGAAGGGAATTTAAAAGAAATCTTGCCGTCGTTCCGAGGGGCACGCCAGTGACGGATCTTGTTGACGACCCTGTTATGGAGGACGCATTTAAGTCTTCGATTATTGTGACGGGTGTAACAATGATGCCATCTCTTCAAGGAAATGGGTTAGTCGCGCGCGTGGAGCTTGTGCACGGTATTGTGCCTCACTTAGATTACGTCTTTAGGGTGGCGATTGAAGTGGATGGGTTTCCACTCATATTCGATCAAATCGCAGATAATGTCGTAGGTATTACCAAGGGTGCAGAGCCGATCGATCCGGAAACCACAGCCTTAAGAGATTGGATGAGTGAATTCACCCTGCCTGAGTCTGCGACCGGTAAAGAACAAATCAATATTCATCTTATTCCTGTCACTGACAAAAATAGTCTTAGTTACCTAAGAAGTATAACTAGACATATTGATCGGTTGTGGGCGAGAAAATTGATTCTTAAAAACGTGCCAAAGCGGTTTGTTCAAGAAAATCAAGAATAGTTAGGTCGTTTGGCTCTTCGTTCGCTTGCGTAGATCTGGGAAGACATTTCCCAAGAAAACAATCACAATAAAGAGACAGATGCCAACGGCAAATGTGAGTAAGCACCACATGGGCCATGCCGTTTGGGAGACCAGTAATATTCCGAAGAATGAAAAGGCCGCGCTAATGACGACAAACAGGGAACTCACGCCCGCATTGGCAACACCCCCCGCATCGGGAAAGGCGCTGAGACATAGTGAGAAGAGGTTTGGCCAGATAATTGATGCGAGAAAGAAAATAATCCCAGCAGGTAATGCAAGCCACCAAAGCGAAAACGCGCCACTGAGGTCGAGGAAGATCATAATAATGCTGATGCTGCACGCGATTACACCACAGACAATAATCGTGGCAAATGTCGGCAGGTAGATGCTAAGTAGCCGATTCGTCAGACTACCGAGTAACCAAAGGCAACCCATCACTAATTGTAAGTGGCCGTAAACGATGGGTGTGTGTTGCAAATCTGTAATGACATAAAAGGGTGCCACAACTTCGAAGCCGTAGAGCACTGTAATTAAGCTGCCCATGGCCAGGGCGGAGAGTACGTACACACGGTGTCTTATCA
>CALCOW010000151.1 GCA_937899935.1 uncultured Phycisphaerae bacterium | reverse complement strand
TCACTCGGCTTGCAATGTCGCGCCGGCTCCCTACCCTGGCGGCATGCGACCACTCACAGGCATCATCATGATTTGTTACGGACTCTTCCTCTGGGGAATCGCGATCGCTGCGGTCAGTTACATTCCTGCCGGGACTCCCCTAGAAGAACCAACGCGGCAATCACAAGCCGAAGTGGCGGCCGTTGAATCTGCTGATGCCACGCCACAAGCAGCAGAAGCTTCGGTGACCGAGTTTGGTCAACTTGGCTACAACGCCAAAGCCAAGACAGCATTAGTCTCAGGCGGTATTGCTGGAGGCCTATCCTTGCTCTGGGGCTTCCTGATTTTGTCTCGACAGCGATGGGCAGTCGTCACGGCAATCGCTTCAACACTGTTGTTTTCAGTAGCATTCGCATGGAGAACGATCGCTGGATGGACCGCTTACAGTGATGGCGCCTCACATAAGTGGTATGCCGCAACACTAATTTCAATCATGTGTGTCGTCAGCTTGGTCGTGCTCTTGATATTGATCATGGATCTGCTTGATAAGAAGCAGGATGTTGAAGAAACTCAAGCCGCCTAAAGAACAAGACGACATGGCTGCCATGGATCGATCCGCGCCAACAATTCGCATTACTATTATTGATACTGAAACCACTGGCATCAGTCGCCAAGATCAGGTCATCGAAGTTGGTCTGATCCAACTTGAGGTTTCATCGATCACTGGTCAGATCTTGCAAAGATTGAATCAGTACAGTGGCCTACGTGAGCCAAGTTGCCCCATGCATCCGGCCGCTGAACAAACACATGGCATCTCAATGAAGCAGTTGCGAGGACAACGCCTTAATGAAGATCTGATCGTAGAGATGATCCAGCAAAGCGAACGACTGATCGCTCATAATGCCGGCTTTGATCGCAGCATGCTCAAACGCACCCTGCCGCATGCCGCCAGAGGACCATGGCTTTGCTCAGTCAGGGGCATTCGTTGGCGTCAAAAGGGCTTCGCCTCGGCGAGGCTCGATTATCTCCTGGAAGTTCATGGCATTCAGCGACCTCGATCTCATCGTGCCTTTGATGATGCTGAGGCACTCGGCAAGCTATTGGCCCATGACGATCCGGCGACCGGCAGACCCTATCTGTGTGAGTTGCTTGAATCCCGGCCCCTGAGCGGCGGCAGTCAAACCAAAGCAAAAACGCCCATGTCTGAATCGCCACTCCTTATTGAACTCAAAAAACGCCTCGATGCCGCCAGTTCAACGCCGGAACCTCCGATTCACTGAAGAGAGCGTTTTCTGGCTGCCAGAGACCGTTGCCGGGAACTTCAATGGCACAGGTTGTCAATTTGGCACCTCCTCTGACAGGTCACAACACGGTCTGGCAGCACCACCACAACCGAGGTCCCCTTATCAGCCCTGATAAGCCATGCCAGCTAGTGGGCGCGGTCTTTGCGAGAGAGTCCTTGCGAATGCGGCTGGCCAAATGTAACGACCAGCCAAGAGAAACTTTTTCCCTTTCTATTGGAGGTGTGTGATGACTACTCGCACTCTTTTCCCAACGACGAACACCACGTCCCGCGTCCGTAACGAAGTCGACCGTCTCTTTGATAACAGCGTAATGCCTACGACCACATTGGGTCGAACAGCAAGCTTCGGAACCCTGGCTGACACCACCGTTCCTGCGATCAACCTCTGCGAAGACGTTGCTTGCCTGTACTGTGAGATCGAACTTCCAGGCGTTCCAGCCAGCAACATTGACATTCAGATCATCGGCAATGAGTTGATCATCCGCGGCTTCGGTCTGCTGCCTGTTCCAACAACAGCAACAGTCGTCCGCAACGAGCGTGGCACGCTCCGCTTTGAACGATCTATCTTGCTCCCCTGCCCTGTTCTCGTCAATGACATCGTCGCCGTCGTCAACAATGGCGTGCTTCTGGTAGTTCTTCCCAAAGTTGATGCCATCACTGGCTTCAACACTGGCATGATCAACCATGGCCTCAACACTGGCATGATCAACACTGGCCTCAACACTGGCCTCAACACTGGCCTCAACACTGGCCTCAACACTGGCATGATCAACGGCGTCTTTGGCCGAACTCATGGTGTGCATGGCCTCGGCATGAACACCATCGCTGGTCAATGCCCAATGACCCAAGTGCATCCAACAACCGTACCTTTCGCTGGTACACAAGGCTGCTACACCCAAGGCATGTTCAACGGTATGACCCAGAACGCCGTACAGCCTGTCATGGTTCGCGTCGCTGCATAAGCGTTTTCTAACCCTCCAACAAGCACAGCATGAAGCTAAAGCTCAGGAGACAATGAGATGAACATCAATGTGAAAGTCTTGAACAGCGGAACCACTGCCAACGTCGGTCAGCAAATGAATGACGACGTCTTGAGCCCGGTCACCATCGGCAAATCGCCATTGGTTTTCCAAGCTCCGATTGATCTCTTCGAGACGCCCAGCGAGTTCTTCGTCATCGTTGATCTTCCGGGCGCCGCCCCTGAGGGCATCGATGTCACGATTGAAGAAGGACATCTGTATATAAGCGCACCGGTCGAATCTCGAACCGTTTATGGAGAAAATACCTCAATGCTCGTCCAAGAGTATGGCGTCGGGCATTTCAGTCGGAAGATCCGCCTCGGCGGAGACCTTCAGGCAAGTGGAGTTACCGCAGAGTTCAGTGACGGTATCCTGGCCATTCGACTGCTAAAGCAACGCTCAGGTTCGCATCAGAGCGGAGCGGTGAATGTTCAAGTCGCCTGAC
>CALCOW010000150.1 GCA_937899935.1 uncultured Phycisphaerae bacterium | reverse complement strand
GTTCAATCACTGGCGGGTATGTGTATCGCGGAAAAGCCTACCCACAATTGGATGGCATCTATTTCGTGGCCGACTTCATGAGTGGTCGCATCTGGGGCCTTCGTGCGAAAGACGGCCGTCTGACCGCAGAACGAGTCGTCTTTCACTCGCGAATTCCAAAGTCCATTACATCTTTTGGCGTAGGTCCAGATGGCGAGCTTTATGCGTGTGGCTTTGATGTAGCGTACGGACAAAAGGGAAAAATATACCAGGTCATTCCAGCCCCCTAACCCAAGGGTTTCATCTATTGGGCAGACTCTTTTTTAGCAAGTTCATAGACGCGACCGAGGATATTATCCCCGTCCATGCGCCACCGTGGGACATTCCTGCCATTGATGTACACCGTTGGAATACCTCTATGAATCAGTTTAGAGGCCTCTTTAATCTTTGAATCTAAAGATGATTTGACGTCAGTTGAATTCATGATCGCTTGTAAGTCATAGGGATCAGCATCAATCAATTCTGCTGCCTGATTCACTGTCATCGGACTATAGAAGTTTGCATTCTGTCTCGTACCATTGAGGATCATCTGCCCAACGGCGTCTCCTGCTTCTGAGCCACCATAGAACCGAGCGGCTTCAACAAGGCTCGCAGCATCGCAACCAAGTGGCCGTTCGGTCCTTTTCACGAAGGAGTTACATGATTTATCAAAGGGGAATGGGTGGAAGCGGTATATGACGTTCGGGTCATTCTCAATCAACTTAAGAACTTCTTCATTGGCATAGCCGCACAACTGGTGAGTGTAGTCGCCAATCACATCAATCGTGACCGAACCTGGTGTCCAGAAACGTTGTTTCCTGGAATTCGACCGCCAATCATTCACATATTTTTCAGCGGCAAGATCAGGCGTGTCTTGGCGAGAGTGCCCTGGCGGTGGATTGGTTGCCGCGACGTTACGTACCGTCTCAAGCAGAGCGTTTGGTGCACGGTATCCACGTAGCTGTACGCCATTAATAAAGACCATCGGCGTGAAGTACAGGCCCAAAGACCGGCCCTCTTCAATATCAGCTCTAATACGTTCGGATATCTCTGGACTCGCCAAGGTTTGTTGGAATTCAGCAATACTGATTCCTAAAGCGTTGAGGAATTCTATTAATTGTTGGTCACTGACTGATCCAAGGTTCTCAAAGAGCCAGAAGTGGGCGCGCCAGAATGCTTCGGGGCCTCCGATCATACCGATCGCTTCAGCATAAGCGGCGGCACGACACGCCTCGGGGTGAAGATCTGAGTTGAGAAGAGGATTACAGTCTTTACCAAAGGGGAAGTGCTTCATCGAGACCAATAAATCATCTCGTTCTCCAAGAAGCGCCATAAGCTGACGTTCAATTTCCTTACAGTCCATGCATTGATAGTCAGAGAAGATCACGATACGAATAGGCGCGTTTTCGGGACCAGAGGGGTATCGTCCAATAAATCCTGGATCATCTGAAGTAACTGCAATCGCAGATGTTTCGCTCGTTTGGTCCGCACCATCAATAATTTGTTGCGTTGACTCGGTGAGTTCTTTGCCCGCCTGCATTTCAGCACGAGCTTGTACGGAACTATCGATGATGAACAAAATAAGAGTGGCAACAAAGAAGACAATGATCAAAGCCAAAGCTGGAGCTTCGTTGTCGCGCTTGATGCGAGGCGCTGCAATTTCCATGGTGGCCCAGAAGGCAAAGTTGCCAAGATGGGCGACAAAGCAATAGAGGCAAAATGTGGCCTTCGTCACCATCACGAACAAGAAGACGAGTGAGGCAAGCGCTGCGATTCGAACAATCCACCTAAAGCCAAAGCTCACGCCACCGGTGCCTCTGCACAAAATCCAGCCCACGATTGCCGCGATGAAATAGGCGAACCCTAAACAACTGACCGGCCAATTCACACCTGGTACACGTCCCCAAACGCCGTTTGCAAGATCGGCACATCCGCTGCCTTCACCACAGCCGGGTAAGGAGAGGCCGCCCATATGATCAAAGACCAGCAAGCCCGAAAATGTTGCGGATACAAGAAGAAAAATAATGCCCAACACGAGGACCACTGGTTTCATGAATATCACTTCGTTTGAAGGGGTGTCTTTCGTTGTCACGAGAATACTCTTCCTCAATGTGTTTAAATTTCAGCGTCAATCTGTTACATCCGCTGCGGTGCTTCAATGCCAAGTAGGTCAAGGCCATCAGCAAGCACGCGGCGCACCAGATCACAGAGTCGCAGTCGAGATTTTCGGACCGCGGGGTCTTCTGTCTTCAGAACGGGACATTGTTGATAGAAGCTGTTGTACGATTCAGAAAGTCGATAGAGGTATTGGCAAAGGCGGTGCGGCTCAAGGCTGGCCGCAACATCAGTAATGACTGGACCATAGGCAAGCAACATTAATCCCAAAGCTCGCTCCTCTGGCTCATCGAGCATCAGAGGCTGATCTTCAAATGGTGAGCCATCTGAGCGCGCAAAGATAGAGCAGACCCGAGCATGGGCGTACTGCAAATATGGTCCAGTGTTGCCTTCAAAGGAAATCATTCTGTCCATATCGAAGACGTAGTCACGAAGCAGATCATTGCTTAAATCGGCATATTTAACGGCACCAATTCCGATGGCAGCACCAGTTGCGTCTAAAAGTGACTCTTCTAGACCATGGGTGGGTGATTTGGGATCAGCCGCCCGCCGATGAACCTCCGCTTGCCCACGGCTCATGGCTTCGTTGAGCAAGGAGCTCAGCGAGATGTTATCGCCGCTTCGTGTTTTTAGTGGCTTCTTATCCTTGCCGAGCACGGACCCGAAAGCAACATGTGAAAACTCGACTTTATGACCATCAGCTGTCTTGTCCCAGCCGATGAGTCGAGCAGCGTCAAAGACGTCACGGAAGTGGTCTCGTTGTCGCGCATCAACAACGTAGAGCAATCTGTCTGCACCCAACACATGCACTCGGTGGTCAATAGCGGCGAGATCTGTAGTGGCGTATAAGAAGCCTCCATCAGACTTACGGATCAACAACGGTCGTTCTCGATCTTCAAAGGCGACAACCAAGGCGCCTTGATTGGCCTTTGCCACCCCTGCAGACTCAAATGTCTCAACAGTGCTTGCTAAAAGGTCTCGGTAAAAGGACTCACCACGGTTGTGTTCCGGGCCAAGCTTTGAGCCCAACGAGTCAAGCATCTCATAAACAGAACGCATGGTGCAATCGATGAGTTTTTCCCATTGGGAGACGAGCTCTGGATCACCTTGTTGCAGTCCGATGAGAACCTGTTTTGCAGAATCGAGCGCTTCATCAGCGCCTCGCTGTTGGGCTTCTAGTTCAGCAACTCGATGTGAGAGAGCTCGTTGACGTGCGACATCAAGACCTCTTGGATCGGCCTTAATTGCTTGTTGAGCAATTCGGTACGCATGATCAAGATCTTCCAACTGTAGTTGATCTAGATCGACAGAATCTTTTCGAAGTCGATCAAGGACCAGCGCAATCGGAAGTCCCCAATCGCCAAGATGATTTTCACGCAGAACCGTTCGGCCTAAGCGCTCGAGCACCCGAGCCAACGCGTCGCCAATAATAGTTGAGCGAAGATGTCCCACATGCAGCGTCTTAGCCACATTGACACTACAGAGGTCAATCACAATCGGGTGCGCATCATCATCTGAAATCACACCGAGATTTTCATTACTCATCGCTTCGAGTTGTGTCGCGATAGCGCTCGGCTTGAGTGTGATGTTGATAAAACCTGGGCCAGCAACCTCCATTGGTTCAGCAAGCTCGCCAAGTTCAGTGGCAGCCACAATTGCTTCAGCCAGGTCACGCGGCTTTTGCCCGAGTTTCTTGGCCAGTGACATGGCCACATTGGCCTGAAAGTCACCATGATCTGGATTGCTGCTGGCACGAATCAGAGGGTCAACATCCGCAGAGGGATCTTCGAGCACAGTGGCAATCGCCGCTCGCAGAAGGCTATCAATGCGACCGGTTAAGCTCTGAGGCTGATCCTTGGGGGCAGCGGTGTTCATGGGAAGGTGGAGTATAGCCACCCACAAGGCCACAAATACAGAAGTTGGCATTCCCTGCTATTTTGGACCCCTTGGCACTGACTTTTTGTCTTTTGACTCGAGGACTGGCTGCCAGCCCCATCCTCACAATAAGGGTACCTTGGAAGCGAGAAACTAGACACGCATGGCAAAGGCAATCACAGAACCGACAACAAGTCTAGAGCGAGTGGATCGTTGCATCGGAACGGACCACCGTCCAAGAGTGTTGTTGGGCAAGATGGGTCTGGATGGACACGATCGTGGAGTGAAGCTCATTGCCAGAGCAATGCGTGATAGTGGTGTACATGTCATCTACTCGGGTCTTTGGCAGACTCCCCGCAGCCTCGCGATCGCAGCGCGCGATGAAGATGTTGACTGTATTGCTGGTTCAATGATGAGCAACTCACACTTGGTTTTGGTGCCAAGGCTTATTCAGGAATGTCGAGATCTTGGTCGTGGGGATATGACGATCAACATTGGTGGGATCATTCCTAAATCGGATATCAAGGCATTAGAAGACGCTGGTGTTGCGAGAGTCTTTCACACTGGCACCAGCATGACAAGCATCATTGATAGTGTGATTGAGGCGACAAAGCCCTATTCCGAAAAATCCTTTGAGCATCCCACTGCAGCATTAGCGAGGCAGATTACACTCGCACAGTTGGGGCGACCGATTGGTGACGCTCCACGGCGACGACCCCAACATGTGATTGGATTAACCGGTGCCCCTGGTGCAGGCAAGTCAACATTGGTTGCTTCAATGGCATCAGAGATCGTTCGAGAGGGTGGTAAGTTGGCTGTGGTTGCGTTCGATCCAATGAGCCCAATTACGAGTGGCGCCCTTTTAGGGGATCGGCTCCGCGTTGATTTTAATAAAGTAGACGAATCGGTTTTCTATAGAAGCCTAGCTATTGTCGGAGAAGACTACTCAGGGCTCTCAGATACGATCGAGTTGCTTGGTGGAGCGGGCTTTGACACCGTGATTGTTGAGACTGTTGGCGCGGGTCAAAATGACTGTGCCATCCGTAACCACGTTGATACCACGGTGGTCGTTGTGGTTCCTGGAATGGGGGACTCAGTCCAAATGGATAAGGCCGGTATTCTGGAGATCGCAGATCTATTTGTGGTCAATAAAGCCGACTTTGAGGGTGAAAATAAACTGGTTCGCGAACTTCTCGATATTGCGGAGGGCCGGCAGATATTCGAGACCGTTGCAACGCGTGGCAAGGGTATTCCCGAGCTACTCAGCGGTTTAAGTGGGTTGCCAGGCCAATCCAGCTGAGCTTTACACCTGCCCCCACAATGAGCATCTAAGGCTGCGGTACACTGCCCACCCATGGCTTCAAAGGACGCCCCCACCCCACCTCATACTGAGCAAGCCGATACGGTGCTGGCGGATGCTGGCCATTGGCCAGCGGTCACACAGCTGGCTCGCAATCTAAAGCTCTTGGACATCACAATGGTGGGTGTTGGAGCCATGATTGGTGCGGGCATTTTCGCTTTGGTGGGCATCGCCGCTGGCGCTGCTGGGCCGGGGCTTATCTTGGCCTTTTGTCTCAATGGCGTTCTCACACTTTTAACGGCAATGGTCTATGCCGAGATTGGCAGCGCTATACCTGGTGCTGGTGGCGGCTACTTGTGGGTCAAGTTTGGATTGCCAGGCCCATGCGCTTTCCTTGCCGGCTGGATGGATTGGCTGGCCCATGCTGTTGCCGGTGCGCTGTATGCCGCCATCTTTGGTGTTTACCTGGTTTGGGGTATGCAGACAATATTTGGCTGGGGCGAAGTGGGACCAACGACGGACCCACATTCTGTCGGCACCCTCTTTGGTATCGACGCAATCTGGATCTCAAAAGGGCTCACACTCCTGGTCTGCTTGTTCTTCATTTGGATCAACTATCGCGGATCAAGTGAAACTGGCAAAGCAGGCAACATCATCACCCTGGCAAAGATCGTCGTCATTGGCATATTTATATTGGTTGGTCTTGCAACAATGTTTAATGGCGGCGCCTCGGGCGAGGGGCTTGCAGTGACGTCTGTTGGGAGCAAGTTCACGCCCCTGCTGCCCAATGGCTTTGGTGGGGTGCTTGTAGCAATGGGCTTGACGTTTATCGCATTTGAAGGCTATGAGATCATTGTGCAGGCTGGTGAGGAGGTTGTTGAGCCCCGAAGAAACATACCTCGTGCGGTGTTCATTTCACTTTTGATTGTGATCCCAATTTATGTGCTGGTTGCTGTTGTATGTCTTGGTGCCCTTTCGATACCAGAGCACGATCTTCTGGCTTCACAAAACCAAGCAACGCTGAATGAAGGCTGGCTTGCCAGTGAGACGTGGCAATACATGGCATCCAAGGGTGAATTGGGTGTGGCCACCGCGGCCAACCAGTTTTTCCCGTGGGGTACCGGCGCTATTCTCCTGGTGATCGGGGCCGTCCTTGCAACAATGAGTGCGTTGAATGCAACTACCTACAGCTCAACTCGCGTAAGTTTTGCAATGGGTCGTGATCGTTATTTACCTTCAGCAATGGCAGCCATCTCACCAAAGACACGTACCCCAGTTGTTGCCCTGCTCGCAAGCGGTCTGATCATTCTTATCACAGCGCTTGCTTTACCTGTTGAGACGGTTGCAGCTGCAACGTGTGTACTGTTTCTTTTAGTCTTCGCGATTGTGAACCTATCGAGCATCACTATCCGTCGAAAGTATGGCGACAAACTGAGGTTTGGATTTGTTTCGCCAGCGTTCCCAGTTATTCCAATTATTGCTATTGTCGGGCAGCTTGCAGTTGCCGTTTTTCTCTTCGTTTATATGCCAATATCTCTCGCCATTGCGGTGGGCTGGATTGCGCTAGGCCTTATTCTCTACTATGCCTACTCACGTAAACAGGAACACGACTATCGTGCTTCCCCAGTCGTTTTTGAACATAAAGATCTCGTCCCCGATTCAAACGCACGCATTTTGGTTCCAGTTGCTAACCCTCGTACAAAAGCGCCCCTCCTTGACTTAGCAGCGCGACTGGCGAATTGGAATGAGGGAAGTTGTTCAATCATTGTTCTTCACGTGGTCGCGGTTCCAGAGCAGCTTCCATACGCTTCAGCCGGCCGTTTCATTCGCGAGGCGAGGGCAGTAGTCAACGAGGGGTTGGATGAGCTACATACCAAGGGTAGCCAAGGCGCCGGTCTTGTGCGCCTCTCAAGAATCCCATCGCAATCGATCGTTGAGACGATTGAAGAAAGAAAGATAGAGACGCTCGTTATGGGTTGGGCTGGACCACGAAGTAAGCACACAAGTCTTACGAGGCGACGGGGTTTATTTATCGGCGCCGAAGTCGATAGTGTTCTGGCAGAAGCAGACGCTAACACGGTCGTTTTGCGTGGCACCATTCCAGATGATCCAAAGCGAATTCTCATCCCCTGCGCCAATCCAACTCAGGTTCGATACTCAGTCCGTGTTGCTGAGATGATCGCTGGCCCCGAAACGGTGATCGAACTTCTTCGCATTGTGCGACCTAACACAGAGGATGAATTCAATGACGAAGAACTTCTTAATGAGATCTTTGGTGATGATGAGGTCACAAACCGTACGCCTCTAAGAGATCTTCCGATAGAGATTACACGCAAGCAAGAACGTGGCATTGTGGTACCTATTAGTGAGGCAGCTCAGAAAGCAGATCTATTGATTCTGGGTGCTGCCGCAGAAACATGGTTGACACGCCGTTCCTTCACACATCTTCACTTTGCGATTGCCTCCCAATACGATGGTCCAATGTTGATGGTGAAAATGAAAACTGGTCGGGCTAAGTTTGCATTGCAAAAAGTCATTGACTTCTTACTCTCGAGGGAGCCAGTTACATGAGCCTAAAAGACCTTGAGAAGATGGGGCTTTTGAAGCCCGAGAAGGAATGGGTGCAAGGCGAGCTGACAAGCACCGCATCGCCTCGACTTCTTTTGATCATCTCTATTGTTGCGGTCGTCGGCTGCGTTGTCATTGCGGTGGGCAATGGCGGTCTCTGGACGTGGATTGGCATCATTGCCTTTCTTACATCATTGACAGCCTTCGTCTGGCTGACCGTCTGGTCAATATCGCGACAATAGCAACTCCGCCCTAGGCTTGATTGCCTTTGCTGCTTATCCTGGCAGTTCTGTGCCCGTCTGTACCATCTGTTGGAGAATAGAAATGAGATTAAGAATTCCCCACGCCCATGTACTGTTGGCTTTAAGCTTCCTGGTGTTTTTAGATACACCACTCGAGGCGCAAGAAAGCGGCTACTACACACATCCAACAATTACTGGTGACCAAGTTGTCTTTGTTAGCGAGGGTGATCTCTTTTCTGCGGTTCTCTCCAACACGAACGAGCAAGGGACCATTCTTGCGCATCGACTGACGAGTAGTGATGGAAGTGAGTCTGATCCTATCCTCAGTCCAAATGGTCAGTGGGTCGCTTTTTCTGGCGAATATGATGGCAATACGGACATCTATGTCATGCCAGTTGCTGGGGGAAGTCCTCAAAGATTAACTTTTCACCCCGCAACAGATCGCGCGGTGGCTTGGTCACCCGATGGTCAACGCATTCTCTTTCGTACAGCTCGCGCCCATCCGCTTGATCGAGACGAACTCATGTCAATCTCACGAGCTGGCGGTATGCCCGAGCGACTTCCTTTTGGCGAGGGTACACAAGCATCATTCAGTTCGAGTGGAAATCAGCTCGCATTTACACCACACTCAAACGAAGATTGGACTTGGAAACGCTATCGCGGAGGCACAGCGCCCGATATCTGGGTGGCCAACCTTGTTGGTGGCAGTTACACGAAGCTTACAGAGAGTGATGCCAACGATATGTATCCCATGTGGATGCAGGGTCGAGTTTATTTTCTATCAGATCGCGGTGGTACCCCGAACATATTTTCGATGTCACCAAATGGCGAAGATCTGAAACAGCACACAACGATGGTCGCATCAAATGATTTATCTCAAGGTGTCAGGGCCCACGATATTCGTTGGCCAAGTCACGATGCGAAGCCCGGTGGGAATCAAATCATTTTCTCACAGGGAGGACAACTTGGGCGGTTCACAACAGATGAACGGGTTGAGCACCTTCCCATTGCGATAGCCAGTGATCGAGTGGCATCGCGACCACGACACGTTGCTCTTGAAGAGAACATGACCTCCTTTGCGCTGTCCCCAGCAGGTGACGAGATTCTTGTTGAGGCTCGCGGTGAATTGGTGATGGTTCCGGTTGATGGCACGGCTCGACGCCTCACCCGAACCAGTGGTGTTCGTGAATGGGGCGCTACATTTGTTACGGAAGATGAGTTGTTGATCATCACAGATCGCTCAGGTGAACAGCAACTGGCCTTACTTTCAACCAGCGGCGATGAATCGCCTATGGGTCTCACAGATTTGCTCGACAAGTGGATATATCCACCGCAAATGTCACCAGATGGCCAGTGGATCGCTTATGGGGATAAAACCTTTGCGCTTTATGTCACGAATATGTCACTCTTGGAGCCAATCAAGGTTGCCACCGATTCTCAACAGCCGATGACGGACTACCGTTTTTCACCAGATAGTAAATGGTTGGCATACGCGCAGACACTGGACACTGGCGTGAGTCAGATTTACTTACTAAATCTCGATACGAGAAAGAAGTTTACGATCAGCGATGGATTGCACTCTGATAGTCAGCCACGTTGGGACCCAGCAGGTCTTTACTTGTACTTTGTCTCTGGGAGAGATCTTTCTGCGGCGATGGGCAGCCTGGATTTTCAACATGTGCATGACGCAACCGATCGGCTGGTGGCAGTGCCATTGGCAGAGCATACGCCTCCACCAGATTCAAAGGCGATGCAGTCAGTCGAATTTGATGTGGACTATTGGAGCATGCCTCCAATGTGGTCGGACTTCGATGAAGAGGTGGATGATGAAGAGGACTTTGATGAAGAATTGCCCATAGAAATAGATCCAGAGGGTTTGTCCCGCCGTCATTACACGTTTGCCACGCCAGCGGGCTCATATGCTGGACTTGAGGCAACGTGGGGTGGCTTGCTTTATGTCAACGAGCCCGGTGAGCGATTAGATCAACAAGAGCAGGCCGATTGGATGGAACTCAATATGGCAGGTGGCAAGTATGGCATTATGAAATTGGATGCAATTGATGGTGAGCCAGAGCTCATTGCTCCTGGTGTTGGTGAATTCGCCATTAACATGGACCGAAACATGATTGCTTATTCAGGTGATATGGGAATGGCGGTTCTCGATCTCGAAACACGAGATGAGTTGCCAGTTGATTTATCCATGGAGCAGTTACACGTGGACATTCCGAGTGAGTGGTCACATATGTTTGAGGAAGCTTGGCGAAGACAAAGGGATTTTTTCTGGGCACCAAACATGGGTGGTATCGACTGGGACGCTGTTGGAGCGAAGTATCGCGCCGTGCTTCCTCAGATCGGTTCTCGCGAAGAACTCAATGATCTGATTGGCGAAATGTATGGGGAATTACAAGCCAGTCACGCCTATATCGGAGGCGGTGATCCAGCAGATTGGGCTGATTACATTGATGTGGGCCTTCTTGGTATTGATGGGCATGCTGAGAGGGATGGCTTTCGAATAGACCGTATTCTTCCAGCGCAAGGGTGGACCAGCGATGCGGCCAGTCCATTAGATGCGGCGTGGCAGGATGTTTCCGAGGGTGATCTCATTGTTGCAATCAATGGACAGCCAGTCAGTGCTCACAGCAATATTTACAAGCACTTGCAAGGGCAGGCAGGTAAGACCGTACGTCTTTCATTGAGGGACAAGAATCAAGACGACGATCCGATGTCTGAATCGCGTGTGATTGAGGTAGAGGCACTGGCTGACGAAATGACCTTGCGCTACTTGGATTGGGTTGAGAATAATCGACAGATGGTAGCGGAGGCGACTGATGGCCAAGTTGGCTATCTACACATCCCAGATATGGACGGCCTTGGGTTGACGATGTTTAGTCGCTATTACTACCCACAGATTAAAAAAGACGCATTGATCATTGATATTCGCAATAACGGTGGCGGCTTTGTGAGCCAGATGATCATTGAACGGCTTGCTCGAGAAGTGCTTGGTTACGACTCCATTCGTCATGGAATAGACATGACCTATCCTTGGTGCACTTTTGAAGGACCAATGGTCGCACTCATAGATCAACATGCTGGATCGGATGGCGACATCTTTCCAGCGATGTTTCGGCGCAAGCAGTTAGGACCATTGATTGGCACGCGTACATGGGGCGGTGTGATCGGTATCTCCGAAGGGGTGCCGTTTCTTGATGGTGGCTATCACACGCAACCAGAGGCCGCTTGGTGGGAAGCGGAGGGTGGATGGACACTTGAGAATCGTGGTGTCGAACCAGATATCGAGGTCGCCCTTACGCCTTCCGATCGCGATGCAAATGCCGATCCACAATTAGATATGGGTATCCAAGAGGCGATGCGATTGTTGCAAACCCAAGCCACAGAAAAACCAGCACGACCACCCTACCCCACAGAGCCGATGCCTGGCCAGTGATCAACGGAAGTCGGTACGCTCTAGCAATGTGAAGTTAAAAAGGTCTAAGAGTTGGGTGTTTGTGAGCTCATCAATTGATCGGCACTTTTGTATGAGATCCGCTGGCTCCGCAACGGCGAGATGTCCATGCCTATCGAATTTAGTGTCAAGCAGAGCATTGAGGTCGGATGTTGTGTTCCGTGCATGACCGGCGGGGTACATCACGAGACCACTATCAAAAGACTCACCGCCCGTTAATGAGATGACCATTGATGTTGGGATCCCGTCCGGATATCGATCATCGTATTCCTTACCGCCATGGATGAAGTGAATACGACTCATCAGAGCCCTGGTGCGCTCATTGAAAATAGCTTCATCACTGTAGTCATATGGACCTAGCATGAGTGCTTGCCAAGTCTCATCAATTGTTTCAGGCAGGCCATTTTGGCTTGCTAAATCCATTGCCTTGCGCAGAATTGTTGAAACGATATAGACCATTGAGTGATCGGCGCTCTGTCGGGTCTTTGGATCTTTCTTTGCGGGATCACCAATGATGCCGTAGGCAGGCTCGTAAGCGGTGATATCAATTCGCTCAATTTGATCGAGTGCTTGACAGAGTTCTGGATGTTCATGGATGAGCGTAATGAGTCCATGAAGTGCGCCAGCAGATTGATGTTCATAAAGTCCGATCTTGAAATGCATGCCCATGACAGCAAAGTCATCGCCGTTTTCCCCAAGCACCAGATCGAACGGGCAATCTCCATCAGTGGGTTCAAACTGTCTCCAGATCGCTTCAGGATTACGGAAAATGTCTGCCGGTCCTATGAATCCTTTCATGGAACGAATCATTGACATTACCGCAACTTCGCTACTAATCGCAGCAGAAGCGCCTTTGGAATCAGAAAGTTGCTTGCCAGCACGAATGGCTCGCCAGGGAATGAAGTGAGCGACAACCATTCCAATGGCCGATTCAATTTGCTCAGCGGTGGCGCCACACATCGCTCCGTAGACAGCTGCTGAGGCAATAGCGCCATGGACAACGTGGTCAATTTTATATGACTTGAGACTAAAGACTTCTGCAAGCCTGCCACGAATCTCGTCGAGGCAGATCATACCTCGCAGCGCCGCAGCGCCGCTGAGGTTCATGACTTGTGCAGCAGCAATTGGCACACCGTAGAAATCATTGTGCCCAAATTCACCAGCCGTGTTCCCGAGTTGAGGGTTGTAGCCAAAGACGGTTCCATTTGAATCCCACTCACGAACCGCAGAACAATTTGCAACCACCGCTTTTTCTGGGCGCACTCGTAGAGGCGATCCAAACACAGTGGCGCCTTGATCGTCACCATATTCAAGCGCTTCTGAACGTAAAATACACGGTGCATTCGTTCCTAACGAAATCGCCGAAAGTCCAACAAGAACAGCATCTGTGAAGAACAACCGTGTTCTTTCTAGGACTGATTCATCTGGCTCACCAATACGATTGGACATAAAGTCGATCGCATATTGACCAATGCCGTGGGCCTGATTTGTGTTGCGGGGCAAGGTGACGAACGTATTAGTTGCAGTAGCCATGGGGCCTCAGTTGTTTGGAAATGAGTTGGTAAAAGATAAACTCGTTATAGAAATCGCTGGACGTGCTCAACTTCTTCTGTCGAACCCAAAATAACGCTGGTCCTTTGATGAAGTCCGGTTGGTGACATATCACAGATTGCAGTCTCACCATTAATGGCCTTACCACCAGCCTGCTCAATGACCATTGCCATTGGGTTGGCTTCATACATCAAGCGAAGTTTGCCGCTGGGGTGCTGGGCTGTCGGCGGATAAAGAAAGACGCCACCTTTCAATAAGGTGCGATGTACATCAGCCACCATCGATCCAATGTAACGGCTTGAGTAGCCCTCTTGATGAGCCCAACTTAAATATTGCTTGTAGCCGGGTGGAAATGTGTCTGTATATGCCTCATTGACAGAGTACGTTTTGCTCACCGTTGGAATTTTGATATCACGCTCTACCAAAACAAATGAACCAATGGACTGATCAAGGACAAACATGTGGACGCCGCGACCAGTCGTGAGAATCAATACGACCGATGATCCATACAAGACATATCCAGCAGCCACCTGATGCACACCTTGCTGAAGAATGGCGGCTTCCGCATCTGTGGGATGCTCATCGCTCAGTTTGATAATGCTAAAAATGGTTCCTACGCCGACACAAAAATCTAGGTTGGATGAGCCATCCAGTGGGTCGAATAGTACGGCATACCGGCCACCCTCTCCTCGAGCGCGGAGCAGCCTGGGCTCTTCGTCTTCTTCCGAAGCGAGTACGCCGACATTAGCACGATCGCCAAGACATCGCATGATCAACTCGTTGGCCAATACATCGAGCTTTTGTTGTTGCTCTCCATGGACATTCTGAGCACTTTCACCATGTTCCCCTAAGACATCATCGATGCGAGCCCGCCGGACTTTGTTCGCAATCGTTTTGGCTGATAAGGAAATAGCTGAGAGTATCCATGAGAAATCGCCGGTTGCTCCGGGATATTGCTGCTCCTCTGCCAAGATATGGCTTTGGAGGCTCATCAGATTGTCGTTGCTCATATGGGCGGACATAGTTTGGTTGGACCGTGCTAAACTTCTCGCCCCCCACCGCAGATCATCCTTTGTTAGAGGAGGTTGCTTGGGGCGTTTGGATCATTCATAAGACCAGATTGTACCGCAATGCCCTAAGAGGGGGCCAAGACTCAGATAGGGCTTGAGGCCGATACCATGCGGTATAGCAGCATAGAGCAAAGAACAGTTAGATAAGGATTCCCGAACATGCCTGCGATATTAGCCGCTCACCGCACACCAATTGGCCGACTTCTTGGCGGACTGAGCCGCGTGCCGAGCCCAACACTCGGTTCTTTTGTGATCGAAGCCGTCTTAGATCAGGTGCCAGCAGCTCGTGACCATGTCGATGAGTGCATTATGGGATGCGTCTTGCAAGCTGGATTGGGCCAGAATCCAGCTCGGCAAGCAGCACTGGGGGCTGGCTTACCCGCTTCCTTAAGTTGCCAGACCATTAATAAAGTCTGTGGCTCAGGATTACAGAGTGTTATGCTTGCCGCACAAGCCATAAAGGCTGGCGACAACCAACTGGTTGTTGCTGGTGGTTTTGAAAGCATGTCGCGCGCACCACACTTGTCTCACATTCGAGCGGGCGTGAAATTCGGTCCTGGTGACATGCTTGATCACATGCAACACGATGGGCTTACCTGTCCCTTTGAAGGCTGGGCGATGGGTTGCGCGGCCGATTACATTGCTGATCAACACGGCATTTCTCGCCAAGATCAAGATCGTTTTAGTGCACAAAGTCACCAGAGAGCTGCCGCTGCGCAAGAGGCAGGCCATTTCCGTGCGGAGATGATTGTTCTTGATGGCCAGCGTGTGAAACAAAAGTATGAAGTCAATATAGATGAGGGTGTACGCGCCGATTCATCTGTAGAAGGACTTGCAAAACTCCGAGCAGCATTTGGCAAAGAAGGTACGGTGACAGCAGGTAATGCATCACAGATCAGTGACGGCGCGGCGGCTCTTCTAATCGCATCAGAGGAAATGGCGAATAACATCGGTGCAGCTCCCTTAGCGCAGATTGCCGGTTACAACACCGTCGGCGTTGAGCCAAAGCTGATCTTCTCAGCACCCGCGAAGGGTATCGCTAAGCTTCTTAAGGATCATAATTTGACCGTGGACGATGTTGACCTCTTTGAGATCAACGAAGCTTTTGCCGCACAGGCAATGGCCAACGCAAAAGAGCTCGGTGTCCCTGAGGAGAAAATGAATATCTGTGGAGGCGGCGTTGCACTAGGCCATCCAATTGGTGCTTCAGGAGCTCGTGTTCTGACAACGCTGGTGAATCAGATGGTACGAACAGACGCCAAGAAAGGCATTGCAAGCCTCTGCCTCGGTGGCGGCAATGCGGTTTCGATGTTGATTGAGCGGTAAGCCGATACTAGAACCTCCCCACCAGTTATCTCGGAGCCCCATCATGATTACTGTTTATTTTTCTGTTGCGAGCGCCTTACTCTTGGCTGCGGCCTTTGGTTCTATGGTTTTCCTCTCATTCGTTATGACCCCTCTTGTTTTTCGCCACTTCGGTAAAGAACAAGGCGGTCCGTTCATGCGCAAGATCTTTCCTCGTTATTACTTGGTGACCGGCATGTGTGTACTGATTGCCACAGGACTTTTGGTGGTGCAGCTTATAGCCACTGGTCACTGGATCTTATTGCTGAGTGTGATTCTCGGGGCGGCTTCCGTTGCCATGTTTTGGTTGCTGCGGCAGAACATCATTCCAATGATTGATTCTGCTCATGCAAAAGCAAACAACGGAGATGCTGAAGGTAAGAAGCACTTTAAGTGGCTTCATAGAGCGAGTATGGCAATGAATCTGATTCAGATCATTATCGTGGGCTTTATGGTTGGACAGATTGCAGTATGGGATGAGCCGAACACGACTTCAGAGCAGACGGAAGCTCGCGCCAGCGAATCTGTTAGGGCGGCTCAATCTCCAAACAAGGATGAGAAGGCAGATACGTGAAGGGTTCTGCTCGCCCAGGCCTATTAGCCGTTATTGGCCCAGGCCTTGTGATTGCTGCGACGGGTGTCGGCGCGGGTGATCTGGCCACAGCGGGCTTGGCTGGCGCAGCCATTGGCCTCTCGGTGCTCTGGGCAGTTTGTTTTGGCGCCGTGATGAAATTTGTCTTAACCGAGGGGCTCGCACGCTGGCAGCTTGCGACTGGACGCACATTACTCGAAGGAGCTGTTGATCATCTGGGGCGCGGTGCGGCCGTGATCTTCCTCATTTACTTACTACCTTTTAGCTATGTTGTTGGGGCGGCGCTAATCAGTGCTTGCGGCGTCACCAGCAGCGCTTTGTTTCCGATTTTTGAAGACCCGGCCATGGGGCAATTTGTCTTCGGCGCCATTTTGAGTGTCGTGGGGTTGGTTTTGGTGTGGGTTGGCCGATACGCAATCTTCGAAAGAATCATGGCGGTGTGTGTGGCGGTCATGTTCCTTATTGTTGTGGTAACAGCAGTTCTCATCGCCAACGATTGGGCCGGTATTGCTCGAGGCATCTTTGTACCGACTCTTCCGATGCCAGGCGATGAGGCAGCGACAAAACAATTTGGATGGGTTATCAAGTTGATTGGAGGTGTGGGCGGCACAGTCACGCTGTTGTGTTACGGATACTGGATTCGTGAGGCTGGACGTGACCAACCCAGTGATATTTCTATCTGTCGAATCGACTTGGCTGTCGGTTACGCCGTCACAGCACTCTTTGGCATTGCTATCGTGATCATCTCTAATGGGATGGAAGCTCAAGGCAAAGGAGCTAATCTCATTTTAAACATGGCCAACCAACTTGGCGCCCAAGTCGGCAGTGTTGGGCGATGGGCGTTTTTAATAGGTGCTTGGGCGGCCGTGTTTAGTAGCCTCTTGGGTGTTTGGCAGGCGATTCCATTTCTTTTCAGTGATGCCGTTGAGCGACTCAAATCTAAAGAAGAGAATGCAGGATCAATCGTCAATACCCGGAAGAAGTTGTATCGACTGTTCCTTCTTGCCTTGGCTGTTGTTCCGTTGATTCAAGTCGCAAGGCCGTTTGCCGAACTCGTTACAGCGTATGCAGTTTTTGGTGCATTCTTTTTGCCCCTATTGGCATTGGTTCTCATGCTCCTGAATTCGCGCCGGCGCTGGATTGGTTATCAAATGAAGAATGGGCCTCTTGCCACCATAGGCTTATTGCTCACGCTTTTATTCTTCTTATTCGCAGCTTCAATCAAGCTTGGTTTGTTCACAGCAAACTAAGGCCTGTTAGGTCGGTATCGAGGACGCGTGACGGGCCATCGCACGTTGCGATCAATGAACCTCACCGCTGCATCCATCTGCGCATCGCCCTTTCCAATGAAGTCATCTGGATCGGGGGCCACCATGATGTCTGGAGTAACACCTTGGCCGTCGTAGAGTTGCCCTCTTTTACGAAAAGAGGCCATTGATGAGAGTCGCGGTGATAGTCCACTATTGGCAAGTTTGATGCGCTGGGTGCGCCCCGATCCACCTGCTGACGGTGTACCGACAAGAAGAACATTTTCGCGATCTTTCATGGCGCCAAGAAAAATGTCAGTTGCACTGAAGCTACCGCCATCAAGAAGCACAACGATTGGCTTCTTATATTCATAGGCCCAAGGCGAACGCTCGCCACTGCCGAGTACAAAATAGTGCCAGGGACTAAATTGTCCTGGCGGCAGTTTCATTTCAGGCTGGAAGCCAGGTATAGCGTGGCCTATCGAAGCGCGCTCAGGGCCACTGAAGATCGGATGATCAGCGGTATACATACGCCTTGCTGCAAGATGGTTTTTTGGAAAAGCTTCATTGAGACGATAGGCGCCGATGTTGATCACTTGGGGTGGCTCACGCTCACCCCTTAGGAATTCATGAAAAGTCGCCAGCGCCTCGCGTGAGCCGCCACCATTTCCGCGTACATCCACAATGAGGCCTTTTGTATCTTGTGATTGGGACATCAGGCCAATGATTTCTTGAACCTGATCGTTATCCATGCGCTCTAAGCGCAAATACCCAATCTTGTCCGGGCGGATCACCGTGTCCAGATCGTCTAATCGATGACCAACAAGTGGTTCTCGACGTAGAGACACGATTCGTTCCTCTTTTGAGCTGCCATCAAGCGAACCTAAGACAAGGGTTACTTCATCACTTTGCTCATGCCCCATCAGTTGCCTCATCGCACCAACGTGACGAGCCATGTTTCGTGCGCTTTGGTCCATCAATGCTGGAGTGCCAGCTGACTGAGGCCAACGCGCCACTTCCATCCACTCATCAATTGGAACACCGTCAATCTCTAAAAGCAAAGGATGCTCAAGGACCAAGAATCCATCACGAGCCTCATTGATGGCTAAGATCTGATCACCATGCGATTCGATAAAAAATGGAAGTGAACCATATGGGAAGGCGCGATTGACACCTGAGACGCGTGTGTGTCCATCACCAAACATTCCCAACATCATCTGTAGTTGGAAACCAAAATCATCAACACGAATGCCATTACCCAGTGAGGCCCGAATGGCGTCTAGAGCAGCCCGATAGTCAACGTCCGTTCGGTGCAAATAGGAATATTGTTCTTCAATCGCAAACTCAAGTTGGTCAAGGTCTTCGGCGGCCTCTTCTGCGGTGAGCCAGGCCGTGGCGCGGGCATCAGGCAAAGCAAGTCGTTTTGTCAAGAAAGCCAAGTGCTCGGGGATTTCTGTTTCGTGTTCCCGGTTGGCTCGAGTGATCGCTCGCTTATCGGCATCTTCCCTTGCTTTTCGCTGTTCTTGATTGGCTTCCCAGATGCGCCGCCGATTTGCAGCAGTCATGGTCACATCATTGAACTCCATTTCGGGCCCACCCTGAACACTCCGCACTAACAGGGTCACCGTATTACCGGTCAACGGATGTCCTGCTTCGTCCATTAATTGGACGAAGTCCTCACCGAATCTCTTGCTTGCTCTGTCCCCATATTGTTTCAAAGCAAAGTCATGAAGCTCTTTGATGGGAACACCATCAACCGCCAAGAGTACAAACCAGTTTCCACCCAACCTGATTTCAGGTCCACTTTCGGTAAGACGAATTCCGTCAAAAGGACTTATTTTAGGGTAATGATCGTCATCTCCACAGACAACAACGGTCATCACACAGACAGCCCAAAGACAAAATCCTCTCAGAAACAAAAGGTCTAAAGATCGTGTTTTCATTCACCAAGGTCCTCATCCCAAAGATCGGGCTTCTCGCGTCGTAGTGTTGTCATGAGCTCTATACAACGTTTATTATCAAGGACAATCGTCTCGATACCAGCATTGGCAAGCCAGGACTTAGATTTTTCGAGCATTGACATCCAGGTTGAACAGTGGCTGTAGGTAGATACTTCTCCAACCACAATGCGTGGTATGCGGAGAAATACGCCGAGTCCTGTACACATCGTGCACGGCCAAAGTGTTGTGACCAACGTAAGTTTTTCCCAATCACGACGCCGTCCAGCATTTCGAATACAAACCACCTCACCATGGGCAGTAGGATCTCCAGTTTGTACACGTAAGTTGTGCCCACGCGCGACAATGTTGCCAGCGTCATCGACCAGGGCTGCTCCTATAGGAATGCCCCCTTCAGACCATGACTTCTCAGCCTGTGCTATTGCTTCATCGAGCCATGTTGTGAAAGCCGACAGGCTCATGGCTGATCTGGAGCAGTAGCGGTCATGCCTTGTGGTTCATTGACGCGATAGACCAACATCCACTCGTCATCCAACATCGCTTCGTCAATATCCACGGTTGTCCCATCGAAACCTCTCTCTTTATAGAGCAAGATGATTCGCTGACGTCCTTCTTCGATGGCCGCGTCATTACGCAGGTCACCTGGATGAGTGGCGATCAAATTGGATAATTCTCGGTCTGAAATATTGGAGTTTCCAACGATCACGATCTGTTCAATAACAGGTGTTTCCGTAAGTTGATAGATCACCTCAACAGAACCATCGACTCGCGTGGAGGTCGACCAATCAACATTGGCATAAACACCAAGCATGGTTAATGCTGCAATATCTCGATCAATCACATCTTGATCAAATGCTTGGCCTGGCTGGGCTCTAATAACATATTGAGCTGGCTCAGCGCGGGTTGCGGTGGTTCCAGTAATCTTGACCGAGGCAATCTGTGGGGATTTGGGAGCATTACTTTCAACGGCGACATTTTGATCGACCGGTTCAAGGCCCTCTTCGATACGTTGATACCTCAGGGCCGCAGGATAGCTGGGCTTGGGCTGAGCCGTCGGAATACGCCATCGGCGTGCATTGACCACCGCGTAGTCGTTGAGAAGTCCGCGGTCAAAGAAGATCGTAGCGAGCGCATACTTCCCCTGACCAGTCGGGTAAATCACATCAACCTCACCCTTCAATCCACGAGTTCGTATCTCTTTGATCGTGAGCGCAGATTCACTCGCATCGATCATGGGGCGGCCTCGACCGATTCGCTCAATGAACACTTCATAAATTTCAGCCGGCGTGCCCTCTGGCAGATTGATGATTAGTTCTTCATCAAGTCCATAACTCTCATCGGCGTAGCGCAATGATTCCACGACCAGTGTTGACATTGGTTCGTGTCCGATGTCGTGCTTTGAGCCGATATGTTCCACCCTTGGATAGGTGTTGTAGGGGGCGCAAGAGGCCATAAGTGCCAAGAGTGCGATGGAGAGTAAACGCGTGGGAACCATAAAATATCCTCCTTGACCTCATTCCTGATGAGAAGACGAGAGAATACTACCACGGAAAATACATTGATCGGATGAGAGGCTGTGCCTAAGAGCGGTCTTCAATGCGTACAGCGATCTCTGAAGGGGCTGGTTCTCGAAGCAGAACCACGCCACCAGGCTCAAGGCCATCTAGGATTTCCGCATAGAGGTCTGAAACCTGGCCCAATTTGATGGCTCGCTGATGGAATCCATCACTCTCAAGTACATAGGTGTAGATCAGTGCACCACTACGGTGGATGGCGGGTATCGGTATGTAGAGAACATCATCTACTTGTGCAACGATGATCTCAGCTTTACACCGCATTGATGGTTTAAGGCCAAGGCCTTCTGCATTGACTAACTTGACTTTGACCGTGTAATCGCGACGGTTGGGATCGCGCCAACCACCACCTTCTGCGAGTACACCAACTTGGAGTACTTCACCGAGGACAATGGTGTCTGGCAGGGCATCAGATGAAACAGAAACTTGTTGCCCGGTTTGAATCATACCGCTGAGCGCTTCGTTGACTTTGACTTCGGCAATCATCTGAGAGGTGTCAGGCAAGACAATAACAGGCTGATTACGGTTGAGCTCTGTACCGACGGACGGTGGATTATCACGATCTCGCCATCCCATCGACTCAAGGCTGCTTGCGTAGACAACCAAGCCTGCAGAGGGGGCGGTGACAGTACATTTGGTGAGTTGATCTTCTAGTTTTTTCAACCGATCGTTGGTTGACTCAAGCTGCAGTTGGGCTAACTCGACACCACTGAGCTTGCTGCGAACAGATGCTTCAAGACGCATTTTGGCCCGGCCATACTCAGCGTTTGCTTGCGTCACATCAGAGCTTAGTTTCTTGAGTTCTTTCTCACGGCTGTATTCGAGGTAAATCGTGCGATCGAGACGCGCTTTTTTGAGCGCGACTTGTGCGTTGAGGTAAGCGATCTCATCCTTAAGAAGTTCCTCGTTATTGATATAGTCTTTTTCTTTGAGCGTTTTCGAATGGTCAAACCGCTGTGCCAGTCGATCATGGTCTTTCTCAGCAGTTTGGATGCCCATCTCAAGCTCTTGCTTCTTGGACACATCGTGGCCTTCAAGCCATGCCTTCAGTGCGATTTCAGCAAGGTCAATCGCCACTTGGCGCTCCGCCATCTCAGAAGCTTGAGATTGTTTCTGTATTTCCCAAGCAGCGGTGGCAGCATCGAGCGAATTATCCGCTTGGGCAACTTCTTCCTGAAGCTTCTTGATGTTGTCCCGCACCGTTCCATCATCGAAACGCAGTAACACATCATCCTTTGCCACGAAGGTCCCTTCGTCGACAATCTCTGAGATAACCGCACGGCCTTCAAGCGTGTTATAGATCTCGATCTGATTCATGGCCGCCAGTTCACCAGAGCATGGCACGGTTACTTTGAAATCACCATGATCGACGGTGAACAGTTCTGCAGCAGCAGCTTCAGGTGAATCACCCCCACTTACACTGACGCCCAAAATGACGGCTAATGCGACACCAACAGCCGCTACACCACCCACCATAAGAGGCGCTATTTGACCAGAACGTTGATGTGCTGACTGGCTCATATGTGAACTTCTGTGCACTTTCGGGTGTGCTCATTGGACGGTTCTTTGGGTGCCTAAGGTTTCTCCTGAGCCTCATGGTATGTCCCATTGCAGCCTGTATCCAGAGGCGATTGACAACAAGTAGATATGGGACGTCCCGTGTACCTAAAGACCCAATATTCAGGCTAGATGACTAAGGCCCTGATTCGCGAGGATTGCTGGTACGGGGGCTGCTCGTTGGTGTAACAACCATGCCCTCAAGTGGATCAATCGCTCCATCAGTCTTCACGCGGAGCTGACCGGAATCCCGTAGATACTGCAAAATAGAGACCTCGAGGTCACGGGTTGCAGAGTCACGCCCATCACGAGCTTTACGAAGGTCCTCAATTGCTTTGAGAATATCCAGGATCGTGACACGATCGGGTTGGGCCTCAAGTGATTCAACTCCGATCTCAGCGATCGCGACATTCTGTTCCTGCAGGTCGAGGTTGAATCTCGCGACATCGATGTCTCGGATCCGGTTCCGCACTTCAATCGCAATCGTATCGCGAAATTGCGAGTACTTCAGACGACCTCGCTCAAGATTGACCTGGTTTCGACGGAGCCGTAATCGCTCAATTTTTCTGTTGAGCGGCACACCGTATGAAAGTCCCACCTGAAAGTCTGGTTCACTGAATTGATCCTCCAGTGCCTCGGAGGTCAGCTCGCCTTGTGAGTTGAAAGATGCTGATCCTGTGAGGTTCAAGTCACCGAGGATCTGATTTCGAGCGTTTTCAACGTTGCGTACAAGATCTGCCAATTTATTGCGTTCGGTTTGTAGATCCAGGCGTAACGCCATCGCTGCAATCACAGCCTCATCCATGCTGGAATCCGGTGCCACTAGACCAATCAGTGACGTAATAATGATCATTGGCTCCTCGACTGGATAGTTGAGCCGAACTTTAAACTGATCGATTGCTAATTGCAGCGCCTCACGATTCCGGTTGTACGTATCAACTGACTGTAAGACAGCGTTTTCAGCCAAGGTCACGTCGTAGAGACGCTTACGGCCGGCTTCGTAGAGAGCACGTTCTTGGGTCGCAACACGCTGTAATTGAGCAATAGCACGCTGCCGATTCTCAAGAAGTTGTTGTTGTACAACCAGATTTAGATAGGCACTCGAAATTTCAACAAGAAAACCTCTGCGGAATGTCTCAAATGTTCGAGCCGCATAGACAACATTACGCTGTTGTTGTATCAGTTCGCGTTGGGCATACATGCCAGCGCCACGGAGAAGCGGTATCTCCGCAGTAAGGTACAACTCTGGTGTTGAGTAATTGCTGTCATTCACCTGTGTGTGTAGATCTTCGCTCGCTTGTGCTAGAACCTGAGCAGCAACAGAGCCACCATAAGGTAGTAGTTGTGTTACCCTAAAATCATTGACAAGCTTCAGTGACGTTTCGTAAAAACCATCATCATTGTCACTGTCAAGGGTGCCTCGAATGGTGTCAAAGAATTGTGGATCCCAGCGGTGCATCTCAATCAGAAGATCGAGGCAGGAGATGAGGTAATCCTCTCGCGCATAGGCGTACTCTCTGCTGTTACGTGTTCCGTACTGCAGTGCTGCCTGCAGGTCAAAGCGAGGCGCGTCCGGCGGAATTTTATAAACAGCTTGTAGTCGCTTTGCGACAGCTTGTGCATCTGCGGATGCAGTTGGAATATAAGTCAGCTCATCGGCGCTCGGATTGTTTGTTTCGGGCGTTCGATCGTAAATATCCTGAGCTTCCAACCAAGAGGACTGGCTCGGTGGCGGTACAGCCATAATGGGCTTTGCATTTGGCGGTGTCATACTGGCCGAATGTTCCGCCACTAGTTGATCGACTTGTTGGTCAATCTCTGCCAAAGGGGACTGGCAGCTCACCAGGCTTAACCCCGATAACATCAGACCAATGGTGACCAAAGTGACGCTGCCAGTGCTAGTTATGGCAGTTTTGGACGGATACCGCCGCCTTGGGGCTTCTTTTTGAATCCGAACAAGATTGGCTCTTCGCAAACTCATGAGGCTGCTCATCGTATAAAGAGTGCCACCTCGTGTGGTGTCGGGATTCATTATGGCCCCAATAAGGGATGCGTTATGGCCGTTGTTAGTACGAATGGGCAGAGTTTTTCGGTTGATGGGCGAAGATTGTGGCTCGTAGGGGCCCAATTGGATTATGCCCGCATGCCTGCATCGACTTGGGCATCGCGACTACACACCATCAAAGAGTCGGGTTTTAACACCGTTCAAACCGCATGCCCTTGGCTCCTCCATGAGCCAAGGAAAGGGCAATTTAATTTTAAGGATCAGGGTGACATTGCACACTTCTGCGCCCTTGCTGCTGAGACCGGTTTGCATGTTGTCTTGCAAGTGGGACCGTCTATTGGACGCGGCTACGACGGCGGTGGCCTCCCCCACTGGCTCACACTTGAGAGTGATGTTCTGGTGCGTAGCGGGGTGGGTTTGTTTATGCAGCACGCTACCACATATCTCAGTCGATTGATCAATCAGATTTCGGACTTGCAAATCACCAAGGGCGGACCAGTTGTTGCGGTTCAGGTTGAACACGCTTGGCAATGTTCGAATGAAGATGAATCAGCGAGATATCTTGGTGAACTCATTCGATTTGTGCGTGAAAGTGGTATTGCTGTTCCAATCACCAATGCGAATGATCTATGGGCTGCTGATCATGATTCGATTCACACCTGGCGCAGCCAAGGCCAACATCTCGGGCATCTGCGTCAGTTAAGAGTGTTGCAACCAGAAGTGCCAAGATTGGTCACATCACTGCCGCTGGCAGAGATAGGCGTGTCCACAGAAGCACCACAAGAGGTCCCGGATGCTCTTGATCTGCAAAGCCAGATTGCCGAGGTCCTCGCTGCTGGTGGCCAGTTCATATTGGATCACATTCATGGCGGCACAAATTTTGGATTCCTTGGAGGGCGATTTGTCGGCCAGCAAAATCGCTTTGCGGCAACGAGCGTTGCCAATGCAGCGCCGATGAGTGAAGCAGGTATACCGACTGATGGACTCGCCATTCTACGTCGCATCACAACGTTCGCTTCAACCTTTAGCCACGTATTTAGTCATCTCGACCCAAACTTTCAGCCGGTGGCCAGTACCGTTCGAAGGCCCTCTACAAAGATCTCAAAGACACAAGCACAAGTGTCATCGATAGTCACGCAAAGTGGTAGCGGAGGCACGGTCGTTTTCGCTTTTGCGAACGGGATAAAGGCAACAACTGAGCTGCTGCTTCCTGATGGGAACCAACTACCAATTGATCTAGGCGAGCAACTGGTCGGTTGGTATTTGCTCAACACCGATCTTTGTGGCGCAGGTCGCTTGGACTATGCCAATGTATGCCCGCTCACCGTGATTGATAGGAAGATTGCCGTTTTCTTTGGATCGGCTGGTTCTCCAGCGCACCTATCAATCGATGGCCGCCCCCTACAAGCGATTGTTCCGACAGGCTTAGAGCCACTGATGGTTGATCATGAAGACGTGATAGTCGTCATATGTAACGAAAAGCAAGTTGACGCGACGGTGATTCATGGAAATCAACTGTATTGTGGCGCTGCTTGGACAAGCAGTGATGGTACCCCCAGGCTTGGAGCTGACTGGAAAGAAGTGATTGCTCTTTCAGTTGGCGGCAAAGAAACACTGCCAGGTGTGCGTGGCAGCAAGCGATCATCGCGCGCCATGAAGCCAAAAGAGTGGTTTGTAAATGCGCAAGACGACTTCGTAAGTGGTCAATCACCACGATTTGCATCACTTAACGGGCCCAGTGATCTGATCACATGCGGCTCACCCGAAGGCTATGGGTGGTATCGCATCAATAGTAAAGTCAAGTCAAGCCGAACACATACATGCATGGTGCCTCAAGGCGGTGATCGACTGGCGTGGTATTTGGATGGGACACTGCAATGCCTCACTGGCGTTGGCCCTGGCGCCACGCCTACAGAATTTGACCTGCAACTTACCGCTGGCAATCACACACTCGTGGTCCTGGCGGACAATCTCGGGCGACTCGATGGCGGCAACGAACTGCATGAAGTTAAGGGCATTGGCAGCCATCTCTATGAAGTCAAGAAGTTGTCAGGAGTAAAACAAAAGACGGTTCAAGCAGAACCGATAAGCCCGTTTGACATACGTCCAAATATCTTTGGTTTGGGTGGCGGAGATCAGAGTGTATCCACCCAATTTACATGGGCCTTTGAACACGCAAAAAAAGCACCATTGATTGTGGATATTCAGGATAGCCCAGTCAGTGGTTCATTACTGCTGAATGATGAACCACTCATCTATTATCCAGGTGATCGGGGTATTAGTAGTAAACGAATTGTCATTTCTCTCGACTCCACAAACTGTATGAAGCGAGGAAAGAACGTTCTTCGCTTTGCCCCAGATCCTAGACAAGAGAATACGGATCAGATTTGTAAGTCGTTACGTATATTAGAAAGCGTGGGCCAACTCGGCGATGGAAACTGGGCATTTGCTCGTTGGGAAGGACCAGACGTAAAGTCCTTTGATCAAACGAATCCCGCGGAGGCCGCGAAGAACAAAGGAACACCCTGCTGGTGGCGAGCTGAGTTTGGTGGCGCTGCATTGAGCAAAGGCGTTTCACCACTCTGGTGTGATGTTGGATCTATGAGTAAAGGCCAACTCTATTTCAATGGAAACAACGTTGGCCGATACTTCAATGCCCAAAGGGATGGCAAAGAAGTTGACGGACAATCTCTTTTGAGTATTCCAGAAGCATGGATCAACACCGATTCTCCGAATGAACTAATGCTGTTTGATGAACATGGCTTTTCGCCATTTGATGTGAATCTCGTGCGAAGAGAGTTCGGCAGTCGAGACGCCTAAGAAAACGATCTTCTGCGCAAGGCATTGGGGTTGAGCAGTGTGATTGCTTCCGAGAGGTTAGACTGTTGGTATGCCCAACGCTCATTCGAAGCATCCGAATCTCCGAGTCGTCGATCATCCACTGATTGCAGTGAAACTTGGCCGGCTTCGTGACGAGCGAACATCTTCAGATGACTTTCGTAGACTGCTTGATCAAGTTGCGGGACTGATGGTCTATTCAGTCAGCGCGGCATTTGAGACTGAACCAATCGAGATCAAAACACCGCTTGAAAAAACAAAAGGCAAGATTCTAAGTAAGCCTGTCACACTGGTGCCCATCTTGCGTGCAGGCATTGGAATGACAGACGGAATTCTTGCATTGATGCCTGAAGCTCGCGTTGGACATCTGGGTGTCTATAGAGATGAACAATCTCATCAACCCGTGGCCTATTATGAGAAGTTGCCAGTAGACGTCGCTGCAGGTCCCGTGTTGGTGGTTGATCCAATGCTAGCTACTGGTGGTTCTGCAAGCTATGTCGTCGATCGCTTACGTAACGCAGGTTGTGAACAAGTGAGTATGGTTTGTCTTGTGGCAGCACCAGAAGGGGTTGAATTGATGGCAAAGCAACACCCAGATGTAACGATCTTTACAGCCGCTCTGGATCGTCAACTTAGTGCACAGGCTTATATTTTGCCGGGCCTCGGTGATGCTGGAGATCGAATCTTTGGCACCCAATGATGACCGTGAGAAGCCAGTTTGTTCTGGGCAACTTGTCCCACCGCAACAGTGAGTCATGAGCTTTTGTAAAGTCCCTTTGTTGTATGTCAGATAGTCACTCTCCCCCATCCTCTTCCCCGGCAAACGATGACCGCTCCGTTTCTGTGCACTATCAAGTGTCACAGCCAGATACACAGGCCTATGTCGGCGACTGCCGTGATGTTCTCGAATCATTGCCCGAGCGAGGCAACGTGGATCTTATTTTCGCTGACCCTCCATTCAACTGGTCTGTAGCTTATGAACAGTGGGATGATTCGATGCCTCGTGAAGACTACGAAGAATTTACGCGCGCCTGGTTAGACAAGTGCATTGATGTGCTTGCACCTCATGGCTCTATGTGGGTCAATATTCCTGATGACTCGGCCGCTGAGATTGTGATGCACCTCAAACAGCGTGGTATGCACATGATCAATTGGTGCATCTGGCATTTCCGTTTTGGACAGCATCGTGATGGTGGTTTTATCAACAGTAAGGTCCACGCACTTTATTTTGCCAAGGATCGAAAGAAGCGTACTTGGAATGGTGACGCAGTTTTGGAGCAGTCTGATCGAGCGGCGATCTATGGTGATAAAAGAACCATGGCCAAGTCAAAGAATCAAGGGATGCGGGTCCCGATGGACGTCTGGTATGGAAAATACTGGGGCCGCATTCAAGGCAATAACAAGGAGCGCCGCCCTCAACACCAAAATCAGATTCCTGAGGTGTATCTAGAGCGTGTTATTCTTGCCTGCAGTAACCCAGGTGATTTGGTATTGGATCCGTTTTTGGGTAGTGGCACCACCTTGACGGTGGCACGGGCCCATGGACGAAGATCCATTGGCATTGAGTACTCGCCAGAAACAGCGAATAGCGCTTGGCAGAGAGTCACCGAGATTGGCATGCTGAGAAAAGATATTGCGCTGGGGCAATCGACCGCTATATTTGAACGTCGTTAGTGACAAGTGGTTACGCGCAGCAACAAAAAAGACAATGAAGAACAATCGTCTTTTCTTGTGTCTACGCTTGCATTGTCTCGCTCTTGGGTCAGTATTGAATAAGTAAGGTCGATAACGAAGACCTGTTTGCCAACGAGCCAGAATTCTCAGAAACGTGTAAGAAATGTCGAGGGAGTGAATACAAAATGTATTCGCTAGTTTTTTCACGCCGAGAGAAGAGGAAGAGGCGGCTCGCCGAACAGCTCTCAACGGCTATCGACTTGTGGGTCACGGAAGTCCCTATGCGGAATAGTCGTCGTTTGTTTTACGGCTGGCTTAGGAGGGAAGATCTAGGTGCCATTGGCCTGGGTTGCTTGTGGGTTGGGGGAGCGGCGACTGATTCCGTGGCCTTGAATAATCGAGTAGATGCCTGTGATTGATGTTGAACAGGCGAAAGACAACGCACCGTGCCGGATCACCGTATGCTCTTGGTCCGTGAACACCACAATTAATCTTCGAGATCCCAAGCAGGTCGCTGAGTTATTTGAGCGAAGCGCCGGGGTTGTTCGAACATCGAAGTATCTCCAAGGCTCAGCATTACATCTTCCTGCAGCCGGCCAAATGGTTGTGACGGGCGATCTACACGGCAACATTCCACATCTCGAAGCACTAGTGCAACTGGCCGACCTGAGCTCTTCACCGAATAATCACTTACTACTACAAGAGATTATTCATGGCCAACCACTGGTGAATGATGTTGATTTAACGCATCGAGCGTTGGCGCGGGTGGCAGAGCTGGTTGCAGCATGGCCAGATCAAGTTCACGTTATTCTTGCGAACCACGAGTTGTCTCAATTGAGGGGAACTTCAGTTGGCCGTGGTTCTGGTGATAACGTACAACAGTTCAACGATGGACTCACATTTGTGTACGGCGATTCTTGGGTGGACGTTTCCGAAGCGATCAACTGTTTTATTGAAGCGTTGCCATTAGCGTTGCTTACTGAGCGAGGTCTCTGGTGTAGTCATTCATTGCCACCTGCGAGAGTCATGGAGCGATTCGATTTCTCTGTTCTGGAAAGGCCGATGACCGAAACAGATCGGAAAGGTCCAGGAGGCGCTGCTTACCAATTGGTGTGGGGTCGCAGCCAAACTGAGTCACAGATCATGTCTCTTCGGGAAAGATTTGGGGTTGAGCTTGTTTGCATCGGGCATGCGAAAGTTGAATCAGGAGCAGAGTCGGTAGGGAAGCATCTCTTGATGCTCAACTCTGATCACACACAAGGTGCTGCCGTAGTGATCGACTTAACCCAGATTCCTAGCGCCGTCCAAGCAGTCGCTCAGTCTATTCAGCTGACAACACTGGTGAATCGGGGCGCCTCTCCATGAGACAAGTGATGTTAGCTATTGAGTGCTCTCAAAGGTCTGCTTCGGTGGCCGTGGGAATTGACGGTGGCTTTGCAGAAATGGAGTCTGTTCAAAGTGATCGTCGAAGTGATGATGATCTTCTGCCCGCGATTGATAGACTCCTTTCCCGCTTACAGATGAAACCGACAGATCTAACGGCAACGGCTGTCTCTGTGGGTCCTGGTGGTTTTACGGGACTGCGGATTGCCGTTGCTGTAACGAAGATGCTTGGCCTATCTCTTGGAGTTCAGCTTGTTGCAGTCCCTTCTGCTTTGGTAGCGGTTCAGAGTCTCTCAGTCGCCGGACCAATTTTGGTTGCCTTGGCTTGTAAGGGAGATACCTTTTGGGCAACAAGACTTGACCTGCAAAGCATTGATTGGACTTGTCTGGACAAAGGCGAACTGGTTTCTGCGGAGACCGTCAATCTTGCTGGCTTAAAGTGTTTGGTTGCAGACTCATATCTTCCTCAATCGCTTCGAACAGAAGCAGCGCTTCAGTGCCTTGATGTTGTTGAACCGAGACTTGATGCCTCGAATTGCCTGCTCGCAGGCCAGAAAATGCTCCTCAATGGTCAAACCGTGACACCAGATCAACTGCAGCCCCTGTATCCACGAGAGGCCGAGGCTGTTCGCCTCTTTAAGAACGGTTGATTCACACGGCGGGGTCATTTTGGCCACCGATCAGTTTGTGTCCGATAAGATTGGGGTTCAGCGTACGTTTGAGTTGGGGGTTCGGGTCATACCGTCTGTGATTAAAGATGGATTCCTCGACAACCTGAAGTTAGGCCCCATTGTCACCGATCGGTAGGTCAGGCAAGTTGGGCAAACTGTATTGAATGCGGTAACCCATGCGATTTGCATGAATCAGGTGAAGTGGTAGTGAATTCGAGGAGGCATGAAATGGGTCGTTCGGAACAGTCTGGAGGCTGGGAGGGTAAGCAGGTATTCACAACAGGTGAAGCTGCTGAGGTCTGTAATCTGTCGCAACAGACGATCATTCGCTGCTTTGACAATGGGCGTCTCAGTGGTTTTCGGGTTCCAGGCTCTCGTTTTCGCCGGATTCCCCGCGAGGACCTCATTTGCTTCATGCAGGAAAACAATATTCCCACAGAGGCGCTGACCGAGAATGGCAGACGCATTTTGGTGATCGCGCCTGATTCAAAATCAATCGGCGTTGTCATCAATGCCTTAGCCAGCGATCAGGGTCTTAATGTTGAAGTGGCAAATTCTGAATTTGATGCGGGTGTTCTTTCAGAACAATTCAGGCCTCACGTGGTTCTTATTGGCAGTTCTCTACGATCAAACGAAATTGCAGAACTATGTGGGAGGATCAAATCTACATCAAGTTTGGAGGATCCCAAAGTTCTGGTTATGGGAGACGAGCTACCGAACGATGTGAGGGTGTATCAGGAGCATCGTGTTGATGGCTTTGTCGAAAAGCCATTTGATTCAGAGAAGCTCTTGATCCGTGTCAATCAGTTGTTTCATGATTGATTGTAGTTGATAAGTGGTGTGGTAAAAGCGACGACTCCAGGGACATGTCGCAGGTCGAATACCGGGGAGGACCGGGATATGCAGCCTCTTGATAAAGAAATTTCACGCGTCTTAAGAGAATCTGAGCCTTCAGTGGGGCCAGGATCAATATTGGTGTATAGCCGTTCGCAATCTGAAGTTGATGCGATGCGCCGATTGATGGAGGACAGTCCTCATAAGTGCGTGCATACATGCTCAGCCGATGATGCGCAGCAGCGCCTTCGGGTTGGCGAGTTTGACCTGCTTCTCTATGCGCCAACAGATGTCAAGGAGAGCCAGTTGGAATTTCTTGGTGTTGCAAAGAAAGTTGCTCCTACCACAAAAGCAATCATTATTAGCTCGAAGTCAAACTGGAGCCTCGTGGTGAACGCCACACGCATGGGCGCTGTTGATGTGTTGTGCCACGAGTCTGAGAAGAGCGACGTGTTTGATCGTGTTAAGACGGCACTTATGAAAACGCGCCGTGAGCGTCAACGTGAGCAGAGCCTTGCACGCTTAAGAAGCGTGTGTCGCGAACTTCAAGCAGCTCGTCACGAGGTTGCTGAACAAGTTGAGGGTTTATGCCAAGAACTGGCCGCCGCGTATGCAAATGTTGATCAACAAGTACAAGATGCTGTGACGGCTTCAGAATACCGCACGTTATTGAGACAGGACCTTGATGTCGAAGAGGCGTTGAGGACCACACTCTCTTATCTCATCTCGAAGATTGGTCCGACCAATGGGGCTATCTTTTTGCCTGAGGGCAATGACCAATATGGTCTCGGGGCTTATGCGAATCTCGACTGTCCGCGCGAAAGCGCTGATCCTCTCCTTCAAGCGTATGCAGAAGTTGTCTGCCCCAAGCTTGCTAAAGAGAAGGACATTGTTCTGTTTGAGGATGCGGAAGAACTCTTAGAGGGCCTTCAGGTACAGACACCATCACTACTTGAAGCGCAGTTCATGGCATTTTCGTGTCGTACGCGAAAAGGATCTATGGCGGTCGTCATTCTCTTCCGAAACAAAGAGACTCCATTCGACCCAGAGCAATCTGGTGCGCTGGAGTTGATTCGGGAGATCTTCGCGACGCACTTAGAGCGTATTGTTCGCGTTCACCATAGAGGCAAGGAATGGCCTGACCAAGCAGCAAGTGATGAGATAGACTTTGACAACGAGCAAGACGGTTGGCAGGGAGGAATGGCTGCCTAGCAACAGCTCTTCCTCAGCTTCGTGCGTAGCGACCGGCAACGGCACGCACATTCTCGTGGCCAATGATCCCGCCGATACTCCGAAGAAGCGAGTCGTCTGCGACGGCTCGCATGTTTCCAGAGCGAAGTACTACGTGCTGTCCATCGGCGTCGACTTTTAGGAAAATGTCGACCGGCGTCCCACCGCCATGGCCATTGGATCGCTTAATCAGATCGGCCACAGATCGCATAGACCGCTCTAGGATTTCACTATCCGTAGCGGATACGAAATCAATTTCAATATGTTGTGTTAAGTGTTGCGCCGCTGACTCGACGGGATAAACACGATCAACAATGATCTGAGGTTCGCCTCGCTCGAGATCAACGCGCCCCTGGAGTATCACCAGAGCATCGACCAAAAGACTTTCCCCAAAGTCTCGATATGGAGCGGAGAAAACAACGCCTTCGCAGAGCCCGACTTTATCTTGCACAGAAATGATGGCCATCTTCTGTCCAGCGCTTCGCCCACTTTTGGTAACCAGCGTGCGAATGCGTGTGAGCATTCCAGCGATCGTGACCGGCTCGCCATGGCGCAATGCACTCAAGTGACTAGATTGTGTTGTGCAGTACTGGTTGATAATCCCCTCGTATTCATCGAGTGGATGCCCAGATAAATGGAAGCCTAGGAATTCTCGTTCATAACCAAGCGCTTCGATACGGGCCCATGGCGGTACATCGGGGAGCGGGCGCTCGTCAGCACTTGTATCAGAGGTCTCTTCCCCACCACCAAAGATTGACATTTGGCCACTGCGTCGATCTGAAGCAGCCTCTTGCCCTGCGGCAACAGCATCATCGAGTGCCGCCAACATTGCCGCCCGGTCGTCAACACTATGGATCGAGTCGAGGCAGCCCGCTTTGATGAACGCCTCTAGAGTTGACTTGGTAACCACTCGAGGGTCGGTCCGCGTACATAAGTCAAAGAGTGATTTATAGGGACCATTTACGAGGCGCTCTTCAATAACATGTTCAACGGCTATAGCACCCGCATTTTTAATGGCACCAATACCAAAACGTACACTACCGTGGAGATGATCTCTGGTTTCTCCCTCATCAAACGCCACAGCAAACTGGGCGAGTGATTGGTTTAAATCAGGTGGAAGCACAGTGACCCCGACGTGTGGGTCCTTATCGGTGTGATCTGGAAAGCGTGTATTTTTGCATTCCTCGAGGTATGGCGCCCAATCTTCTGTCTTGCGAGCAGCGCTCTCATAGGTCAGCAGAGCGGCCATGTATTGACTCGGAAAATAGGTCTTCAAGAAAGCTGTTTGATAGGCAATGATCGCATAGCTTGTTGAATGTGACTTGTTAAAGCCGTAGCCAGCAAACTTAAGAATCAGATCGAAGAGATCTCCCGATGACTTTGGCTCTAGTCCACGATCTTTCGCGCCCTGTATGAACTTGGTTCGCTCGGCGTCGATGGTCGCATGTTTCTTTTTGCTGATGGCCTTGATGACCGTATACGCTGCCCGAAGAGGTACGCCGCCAAGCTCATGTAGGATCTGCATGACCTGCTCTTGGTACACCATAATGCCGTATGTTTCAGCGGTGAATTTATCGACAATCTCATGAATGGCAGGTACGTTTTGCTTCCCATTCTTTCGATTGCAATAGTCTGGGATCAAGTCCATCGGCCCTGGTCGGTAGAGTGCGTTGGCAGCAATCAAATCTTCGAAACGGTCTGGCTTCATTTCTTGCAGCAGTCGCCGCATGCCACCAGATTCAAATTGAAATACACCACTTGTGTCACCTCGACGAAATACATCAAGAACGCGCTGGTCCTCAAAACTCATATGATCGAAATCGAGAGGATGAGGGCCGTGGTGATCAGAGCGACCAGTGGCCTCCCAGATAATCTCATCGGGCAACTCTTCACGGATGAGCAACTTGGCTCGTTCTATCGTGGAGAGTGTTCGTAGGCCAAGGAAATCCATTTTAAGCAACCCAACATGTTCGCAGGTTGGCCCATCCCATTGAGTGACAGCGTCTTCCGAGCCAGAGGCACGACAAAGTGGAACAATGGTGTCGAGTGGTTGCGTTGCAATGACCACACCTGCCGCATGAATTCCGGCATGTCGGGCGTGATTTTCTAGTTGCTTGGCGGTCTCTAAAATTTCTCTGGCACTTGGATTCGACTCATACTCTTGTTTGAGATCCGGCGCTTTCTTGAGCGCCTGGTCAATCGTGATGTTCAACTCATTGGGAACAAGATTTGCCAGTCGTTGGCCATCAGCAGGGAGCCATCCCGTGACGCGTGCTACATCCTTAAGTGCCGCACGCGCCTTGAGCCGTCCAAAGGTGATGATCTGAGCAACGTGACCATATTTTTTTCGCACATAGTCAATCACAGCAGCACGGCCATCCTGACAGATGTCGACATCGATGTCGGGGTACTCACTCCGATCAGGATCTGTGAAACGTTCGAAGAGCAGACCATATTTCACGGGACATGCGTTTGAGAGGCCCAGTGTATAACCAATCATGGTGCCCACTCCGGAACCACGAGCGGAAGCAGGTATACCTTGCTGCCTTGCCCAATTGACGAAGTCCCAGCAGATTAAAAAGTAGGCACTGATGCCTTTATCAGATAAGACCTTTAACTCACGATCAAAGCGTTCTCGGATTTCAGGTGTGACACCGTTCTCACCATATCGCCAGATCAAACCGGCCTCACCAAGGTTCCTCAGCGCCGAGTCACAAGCGGTGCGCACTTCGTGCTCAGTGCCAGTGCCCTCGCAATTACCATCAAACGGCTTAAGCTCAAATTGACGGCAGTAGTCGGAGTACCACTCTGTAAGGTCACCCTCGGTGTATGTTGGTGATGTTGCTGGTCCATCGACACGCACAATTGGCGCGTGGTTCGCTTCGAAGTCAATATCAACCTGACATCGTCGAGCGATGGCGACTGTGTTTTCAATCGCTTCGGGAAGATCCTTGAAAACCTTTCGCATCTCCTCCGGTGTTTTTACGTAAAGCTCTCGTGAGTACCTAATGCGCTTTGTGTCACTTTTGACTTTCCCCATAGCAATACAACAGAGGCTGTCATGAGTGTCATAGTCTTCTCTGGTGAGGTAGTGAGCATCGTTGTCACAAATCAGAGGTAGGTCTAGTTCTTTGGCGAGTTGAATTAGGAGGGGGTTAATAAGATCTTGTTCGCCAACATCAGTTCGCTGCACCTCAACAAAGAACCGTGGTTCGCCAGACTTCGTCGGTGCAAATGTCTTTGCATGCCAGGCTGCCTCTTTGAGGGCCTCGTCCCAATGGCTGGTTTGGCCAGTTGTTGCAAATTTCAACAGGTGGTAAGCAAGCGAACTACCCAAGTGCCCATTGATGGCAATGAGGCCTTCGTTCCAGGCCTCAAGCGTCGAGCGGTCCATGCGAGGCTTGTAATAAAACCCATTGAGAAACGCGTCAGAAGACAGACGCATCATGTTCTTCCAACCGGTATTGTTCTCAGCGAGTAAGACAAGATGGAATCCGCCATCGGCAATTCCACCTGGGCTGCGATCGGTGCGGCTACCAACAGCGACGTATGCCTCAATGCCCATAATTGGGCGAAGGTCCCTTTGGCGAGCTTGCTCATAAAACTCAATGGCGCCGTGCAAGTTGCCGTGATCGGTCAACGCTACCGCGTCCATACCGGATTTCTTGACATGGTCGAGCAGTCGTGAGATTCGATTGCCACCATCTAAGAGTGAATATTCACTGTGGAGATGGAGATGTACGAACCCAGTTTCATTTGTTGCTGACGAAGTTGTCTTTTGGCCCGATGGCATAAGCAGCCCCAATGGCGAATCAAGTTGAAACAGTGGCGATAGCAGCCCCAAGACACCATGGTATCCAGCCGCTGCCAGCGACCGGACTTTTTCTTGCGATCAGACAAGCGATTCAGATACTGTCAAGGCTGATAGAGAAGCGAATAGCCCCCTTCAACGAACGGCCAGCAACCAATCCTCGTAGAATGCGAGTATGGCTGAGACACGTAGAGTTCGTCCGACTGCAGCTGAATCAACAGCTCGCGTCTTTCAGGTTTATCGCTCAGCAGCCCAGCAACCCAATCTGGCGCTGCGGGTGGCACTATTAGTCTTTCTGGTCGTTATTGGGCTGCCGATTCTGATCCTCATTCTTGTCGCTATTCTGGCCGCGACGGTGGTTTTCATGCTTCTGAGCTTGGTCACGGTGTGCGTCGATGGCGTGAGGCGATTGTTCTCTAACACGTCTGATGGACGTGAGAACGTGCGCGTCATTGATCGATCCACGGGTGACGACAGGGGCCGTTAGTTTTGATCACCTTCAGGTGAACCGCCCCCGAGAAGTTCGATCCATCTTGTTCGCAGTTGCTGTGCGGTCTCTCCCACTCGCCCATCTGAGATTGGTTCTTTCTCCACACCGACCACCGGTAATACGCCCCAGCTGGAGTTGGTTAAAAAGACCTCATCGGCATCAAGCATGTCATCAATATCAAGCATTTTTCGACTGGTTCCAATGCCCATGTGATTTGCCTGATCTATGACAAATTGCCGCACCGTTCCTGGAAGGACCGGGCTTGGCAGCGCTGCACCTTCTTCTTCACCGCGAGCCAGCGGAGTGAAGAGGGACCCCTTGTTGACCAAAAAAATGTTGCTGACAGAGCCTCCACACAAATGATTAGAGACAGAGAACCAAAGAGCCTCTCCAGCGCCATCTGCGCCAGCCTTTTGAAGCGCACGAATTCGTGACCAATAATTCAATGTCTTATGTCCAGCGTGTGGATCCAACGGATTGAGACGGCCATCTGCGATTCGAGCCAGAATACCCTTCGTAAAGAACTCCTCTGGATAGCGTGTTGGTGGCTGCGCAACGATGAATATATTTGGATGGCGATCAAGCTCTCCATATGCCTGAAGCCCAGGTAGATCTCCACCAGTTAAAGTGAGGCGGAGCCGAGAATCTTCAAGATCATTTGCTTCCAGTACCTGCATGAGCGCTTCGCAGAGTGCCTCAACATTCAGAGATTCTGTGAGTTGTAGTTCGAGCGCAGAATTGCGAAGCCGTTCCATGTGCATTCGCATCTGAACGATTTGGCCACGACATGACTGCATCGTCTCAAAGAGACCAACCCCATGCTGCGTGCCAGCATCTAGAACGGAAATCCGCGCTTCGGCGGCTTCCACCATGCTTCCATTAACCCAGATCTTCATTCGCTTCCCGAATCAATGTCTTCATAGCCAACGATTCTCGGAATACCCGCTCCATCGCTCAATTCCAGAGTCAGCATCATTCGCGGCTCACCTTGGATGAAAATGGTGGCGGCGTGTGAGCCGGAATAACCCATCATGTTGTCTGAAAGGGAAATATCGACCTCCACAGTGTCTTTAATGTCGCCCCACCCCTGAACCATACCGGATAAGGCAACTTGTAATTCTTGTCGCAGTGGATCAGCGGCACCCATGAGTGCAGGTGTATTCATGTTGCCAGCTGCAACTTCGTTACACAACCCATAAACGAATTGACGAAGATGAGTTGCGTTGCTGTTCTCGTTATTCCACCCCCACCATCCGATGACGATCGCAATAACAAGAATAAGACATGCATAACCCCACCGCCGTGTGTCGTACTGTCTTGGTGGCGGGCCCGCACTAGGCAAGCGACCTTGATTCACGGCGCTACCTCCTGTGCAGCATCATCTTGAGCGGGTTCTATTGCCTCATCATCTGATTCAGCCAAGTCAATCATCTGTAGACCCTCGGGCCCTTGGTCCTCACTTGGGATTTCAGAGATTGTTTCAGGCGGCTGCTGTGCTTCTTGGGATAGCTCATCTTGGAAAGAAGCCTGCATTGATCGAGCGCGTGAAACCAAGGCATTCGCGTCATTGTCTTCCGGCTCCATCTCGTAATGCCAATCAATGGTGCTTGTGAGTTCTATGGGAAGTAACTCAGCAATCAGATCTGGTCCCGGCAAATCCCAGAGTGGACCGGAAGCATCGCCATGTGTCATCAATGGCTCATACCCATCTCTGAGCAGGCGGACGTCATAGGTGCCGTAATAGGTGATATCAATATCAAGCGGTGTACGGCCGACTTCACGATCATTGAGGTACACCAAAGCGCCCTCAGGCGTGGAGGTGATGTTAAGTTTACGTCGGACGCATCCTGACGTTACGAGAAGTGCAGTAAGAATCACCGTTCCAGTGATGGCCTGTGGGAGGGTGCCAGAAAAAGTAGAAGTGGTACGCATCATTCGTGTCATTCTACTCCGGCTTGCGGCGTCATGAAGAAGGCTCATCGGATGTCATAAAAAGCAAGAGATCGATTCGTTCCCTCAAGGCGAATGGGCGGATTGTTCGGGTTGACCTGGTTTGATGTGAAGGTCATCAAATTCATCGCCGCGGAAAGTTGAGGCTAGATAGGCCTCTCGAACTGAAGGATCATTAATGATCGTTCGTGGGTCGCCCTCTTTGAGATTCTTACCCTCGTGAATGATGTAGGCCCGGTCACAGATCCGCAAGGTTTGTTGCACATTGTGATCTGTGACGAGCACAGAGATACCCGCGTTGACGAGCTTCCGAACTTCGTTTTGTAATTCCTCGACGGTGTGCGGATCGACGGCTGCAAAGGGTTCGTCAAGAAGTATCAATCGTGGTTTGGTGACCAATGCTCTGGCAATTTCAAGACGCCGCCTCTCGCCACCTGAGCATGTACGAGCAAGGTCGTTGGCTTTGTGTGTGAGGCCGAATTGTTTCATCAGGGCTTCTGCGCGATCTTTGCAGACACCCTTCGGTAAACCTTGTGTCTGAAGAATGGCAAGCAAATTTTGAGAAATGGTGAGCCGTTGGAAAACACTTGGCTCCTGGCTGAGATAACCCATACCAAGCAATGCATGCTTGTACATGGGTAGGTTGGTCACGTCTTGATCACGAAAGGTTACTTGCCCACCCTCTGGCGTGATCATGCCAATGACCATACGAAAACTGGTGGTCTTGCCAGCGCCGTTACGGCCCAGTAGACCAACAATCTCACCTTCGCCAACATAGAGCGAAACCTTGTCGACAACGCGGCGGCCGCCATAGGACTTGATGATGTCTTTGACTTCAAGAAGTGGCATAGTTGCACTGCCACCATACGCTCAGATTGAGGGTGCTGGCAAGATGCGGATGGCCATGGGGTATCTGAAAAACTCACGTTCGGCGGCCATGACTGAGCCGCGAATGAGGTTCACGGCGTAAATAACGAGAACCACAGGGATGAGCAAAATGCCGATGAGGGTCACTGCCAGCAATACACTCACCAAGATGAGGCTGATTTGAGCATTCAATGCCTCCCGGGCATGGTCCGTTACAAAAAGGGTCTTGCCGGGGCTAAAAATGCATAGAAACAACGGAAAAAAGAGAGCTGGCCAAATGAAGATCCCAATAAGGCTCGAGAGGTGACAAGTTGAAGCCAATACGCGGTCACCTGTGGGTATTTCAGGGGCTCGCACGCGACCAGCATGGGTTTGCTGAAGCAGCATGGACGGTGCATTCATGTTGGATTGCGTATTTGACATACAAGCAGGCATTTCTCCAGCGTGGCCAGAATACTATTCGGAAATCGGCAGCCGATCTTTCAGGTTTTAGAAGAATTTTCTGAGGCCTGCTCTTTGGCGTTGGCGTCTTCAGCTTTCTCAGGTGGCTTCACGGGCTTGGCTTCTTCAGTCCACTGATCAGGGTGAAACTTGTGTGCCAGAATGCCAACGATTTGGTCTAATCGAGTGTGAATATAGGCATCGAGCTTAATCAGTTGGCCATCAGCGAGTACCACGGTCGCGATTGATTTGGCCATCCATCGGCTCATATCAATGTCCACAATCTCTGCAGCCTCAAAACGACCTTCTGGGGTTTGAAGTGAGCCATCATCCTCAAGAACATATTTGTTGCCCTTGATGAGGAACCACTGCCACAAGAAGTAGAAAGCGAACGGCAAGCAGAGAATGAATAGCCATTGCACAGCACTGTCAAACTTACCAGGCGCATTGACCTCATCTAAATCTTTGACCAATTGATCAATCTGCTCATTGACATTCCGTGTGAGGGTTGGGTCGACTTCACGATTCTCTAGTACAACGGCACTTGCAATAAGCAGCCGGAAAACAAAGATGTCACCTTGAGCTTCTATGCTCAGTTGCTCTCGAACCTCCTCGGGTGAACCTGGGTTTTCAGAGAGGCTTGCATCTATCTCACTTAATCTCTCTTGCATCCTCTGTACTTCTAGACCAATCGCGGCAAGCGATTCGCGCTGGAGATCCGGATCTTGTGATGTAAGTGCTTGCTGTACTAGGCCAACCACTTGCTTCAATTCAGCCTTTCTCGCTTGGTTGGGTATGGTGATGACGTAGTCATAGAGACCCCAGAGCCCAAAGACGAGGCACAAAATAGCCAGGAGGATCATCCTGCCTGAGTGCATTTTTGAGACTGATGTTTCAACCGCCATAGAAAGAGTCGCCTTTATATAAATGAGAGAGACAAATCATCAGCTTTTGCATCGCCACAAGCGTTCGAACCTCCGCAAAAACACCTACGAGCGAAGGTTGGTTCCCGACCTAACGAGACCCACTCAAAGCTACTGATCGGCTCAGGTGGCGGAGCTACTGCAGGCTTCCCGACAGGCTGCCTGAAGAGCCCTATGAACTCCCTCATGTTCCGGTACAGCCTCCACACGATCGTAGAGCGCTCCAATACGACGTTCAACAGGCATCGTCTCATCCAGGCTTGAAATGGCCCAATCACCGAGGGCGGCTAAGGCGCTGAGCATCCAAGGTAGATCTGGTGCAGCTATATCGTCTGGGGGTTCAATTTTGGTTCGCACAGTGGCCCCGGGCGCAATGAGCACAACAGGGCACATTTTGAGCTGCGTAATTGGTTCGCGGCAAATCACTAAGACGGGGACCTCATGTGTGAGGCAAGCAAGACGTAAACGGCGAGCGTCCATTCCAACTTGTGGCGGTTGAATAAGGTAGGCGCCAGCGGGCACCGTTATGTCTTCTGTGATGGGACGATCGTTAATAGTGACGGTACCAATATCAACGGCGGCCGCCAGGCGCCCCATGCGGGCAGCGCAGAGTGGCTCAATCGCTTGCACCATCAGATCGTAGTCATTGGTTTGGCGGGCCAGTTGAAGAACTTGGCTTGCTTCCCGTTCAGCTTCGAAGAATCGCCCTTCTTCGGCGGCTTCGGCGGCATGAGCGACCATTGCTACGAGTTTTCCATGTTTGCCACTTGCGGCGGGCATGCTCACCTCTCTCCTTGACTGGTGCGTTTTTCTAAACCTTGAAGAAGGTCTCGCCAACCGGACACCACGCTCGGCATTTCATATGCCAAGGTATCGGTTAGGGCGACGGGGTTTCGTATGACGATGGCATCTCTCAGTGACTTGAGCGCTTGTCCAAGTTTTTCAACAGCTTCAGTATTTGACCCAATTGCAGTGAGTTCTGCTTGGAGATCAAGACCAAGAATAGAGGCACCCAAGGTGACGGATCGCTCAATTTCAGTCCACATCTTCAGCGCCTGACCGAGTGATTCCATGGCGGTACCAAGTTCATCACGGGCCAGTGATGCAGCGGCGGTCGACTGAAGATGCTCAATTCGATCCAAAGCACTCAGCGCGTCACTGAGCGTTGAAGCAACTAACTCTCTTGGGGCGGCACTGGTCAGAGCAATGGTCTCGGCTTCCATCGTGCCCATATCAGCAGAGGTGAGTTGCTCGTCGGTCCAACGGGTTCCATCAACATGTACCTCAATGATGACGCGCCCTTGATCCTGGGCAATCGCCGCCGCTCGATCAAGAGCCTCGCGCACCGATCGTTCTGTGATATCAAAGGTTTGCTCGTCAATCAAAAGCCGCATGCTCAAAGCACTCCTGTTACAGGAGAATACGTCAAAAGGTGCCGCCGATGTGCAGCTTTATTCCTAACGAGGGAATATCAGCCTCGAAGATTAGCTTGCGTAGGCTTCACGGATGGAGTCATTCAAGCCCTGGTTGCCAGTGCTTACTCGAATACCACCTGGAGGAAGTACTTCAACCATGACTGGTGCACCCGTTGCTACGATCACCATGCCGTGGGTGCTATCTTCGCCATCAGCAAGCAATGCCCGAATGAGCGAGGAAAGTAATTGGAAATCAGCAGCCTCACAAAATAGTGGGTCGCGAGCGTTCAATTCGACAGTGGCAAAGTGGTCGAATTCCTGCCAGTCTTCATTGGAAGCTAAGCTGAACGCAACCGCATCAAATACGTTACGCCACTTGCTCATGGGAATCAGTATTAGTTCGTATAAGTGCAAGCGATGGAAGACTCGCTCAATACAATCCGCCACCAGTGCCGCATCAACAGTGAGCATCTCTGCGCCAGTATCGGTAGATGCCTCAGAGCCTTCAGCTTCAATCTGTAAAATAGAGACTTCATCGAGGCCTTCCATACTCAACCGTGAAAGGTCCTCTGTCTCCAATATCTCAACTATTCCGTAGTCTTTGAGAAGGTCCCTGACCTCCGCATCCTTAACGAATTCCACCTCAAGGTCTCCTGCGGGGTTTTGCCCTGCCGGTCATAACGTGCGGGTCCGTGCTCACACGGAAGAGAATGTTGCCCGCCAGACGCCTGCTCTTGCGCTCCACTGCACAATCGACTATGGCTTAGAGGCGAAGTATAACATTCCAGTATGGTTGGCTGCCAGGGTCATATTGGCATCAAAATGTAGAGGTTTGATCCCAGCTCATATTCAGCCTTCTCAACCGATCCATCATCGGAGTATGATCATGTTGAGTCGAAACGACCGGAAATGCGGCCAGAGAGCTTAGAGATATGCAGACAATTCTCTTCTTATGCACAGGGAACACTTGTCGCAGCCCGATGGCTGAGGCGATTGCTCGAGACTGGATCGAGGGTGAGACGTCAGATCTCGACCCAAACGCTACTTTTGTTGCCTCAGCAGGCCTATTTGCTGCCGAGGGCTCACCAGTGAGCGCCGAGACGTTGCAGTCTCTGGAAAAATTGAATATCGAGCATCGAGGTGCCTCTAAGCAGGTCACGCCCGAGATGATTCGCAATGCAACCCTCGTGCTCTGTATGACCGCCGAGCACCGAGCCAGCGCCATACACCTGGCCGGGGGGACTGAAGATCTGAATCACAAGATTGTTCTTCTTGATAAGGACGGTGACATTGCTGATCCAATTGGTATGAGCCAAGAGACCTATGACCTGTTGGCGCGGCAGATGATGCAATTGATGCCTGAGCGACTAACGGTGCTCTGTTCGCCATCTGGTGGATCAGTCACCTGAGCAGAAGTAGTGGAGGCCAATATTGTGGCTTTAGAACCACGCATCCTGGACGCCAATGCCAATCGAGTTCGTGAAGCTGTCCGGGTACTCGAAGATGCAGCAAGATTAGTGCTCGGTGATGGCGAACTCGCAGGCCGCGGAAAATTTCTGCGTAGCACGCTTACATCGCAACTCGCAGCGCTGCCGCCGGGTTGGTTGATTTCTAATCGCGCTGTTGTCGAAGACGTTGGTACCGAGCTTGAGAGTCCCAGTGAGATCAGGCGCAGCTCGTTGGCGGCCTGCTGTGAGGCGGCTGCCAGCCGCCTAGGTGAGGCATTGCGGGTTCTTGAGGAAGTCTCCAAGACGATCGATGTTGATCTATCAAGAGCAATGAAAGACCTGCGGTATCAGGGCTATCGCTTTGCGGCCGATGTGGTGGCCGCCATGGGAACAGGGCGAGCTCAACAGTGGAATTTGTGCGCCCTGGTGACGAAATCGCTTTGCAATTGCCCCTGGGATCAAGTCATACAAGGGGTCATTGATGGTGGCGGCCAAGCACTCCAGATCAGAGAGCCCGACGTGAGTGATGGCGAGCTTCTCGAGATGATTCACCGCGCTGTTTCAATGGCG
>CALCOW010000149.1 GCA_937899935.1 uncultured Phycisphaerae bacterium | reverse complement strand
GTGGCCGGCCAGAATTCCAGCAGGTCATTTGGTTGAGGTCCAGTGATGCTTTGGTTTGCATAGACGCCGTAAGCGACAAGGAAGGCCGCAAAGAAGGTCACTTCACTTGCCAAGAAACAGCACATGCCCACCAGACGATGTGATGGCCGGCCGGTGCCGTCATCACCAGCCATCTGAACGGCCGCAGCACTGACGCTTGTGACCGGAGGATATTCAGAGGCACTCATTCGTACTTCCAATCTGGATCTTCAGGGTGCTTCAGATCCCAGAGGGGCCTTCGGCTCCGGACGGTGGGTATTTCTTCAAAGTTGTATTCAGGCGGCGGAGAAGTCGTCGCCCACTCGAGTGTCCATGCATCCCAAGGGTCAGGGCCAGCGACTTTGCCACGTTTCAGTGACACAATGGCATTCCATACGAACAGTGCCACGGCAATCATCTGCATGAAGGCGCCGATAGAAGCAAGGATGTTCCAAAGCTCCCAGCCATGTCCTGCTTCATAGGTGTAAATTCTTCGCGGCATTCCCAACAGGCCCGAAATATGCATTGGGAAGAATGTCAGATTAAAGGCGATAAAGAAGATCCAGAAGTTCCACTTGCCTAACTTTTCGCTCATCAATCGGCCAGTGACTTTTGGATACCAGTAGTACATGCCACCAAAGACGGCAAAGATCAATCCACCAAACAGAACGTAGTGGAAGTGGCCAACTACATAATACGTGTCATGCAATTGCCAATCAGCTGGGACCGCTGCAAGGGTGATACCGGTGAGCCCGCCAACAGTGAACAGTCCCAGGAAAGCGGTGAGGAAGAGCATGGGCGTATCGAACTTCAGGCGACCGCCATACATCGTTGCCATCCAGGTAAAGATTTTGATGCCGGTGGGTATCGAAATCAGGAAGGTGGTTCCACTGAAGATGGCATTGATGGCCGGACTTAATCCAACAGCAAACATGTGATGGACCCAAACGCCCAGCGCAATGAAAGCAATGCCGACGGTGGCCGCCACCATTAATGGATATCCAAAAATGACCTTGCGCGAGAAGACCGGTATCACTTCGGATGCAATGGCGAATGCGGGCAAAATGAGGATATAGACCTCAGGATGGCCAAAGAACCAGAACAGGTGTTGCCAGAAAATGGCTGATCCACCAGCGTTCACATCAAAGAAGTGGGCGCCAAGTTCACGATCCATCAGCAGCATTATCTGGGCGGCGGTTAGTGGTGGAATACCAACCACCATGAGCACTGCATCAGTGAGCATGATCCAGACAAACAACGGCATCTTCGAGAGCTTCATACCCTTGCAACGCATGCAGAGGGTGGTCGTAATGATGTTGGTGCCCGCGATCATCGTGCCAAAGCCACTAATGCACAGGGCAAAGATCCAGTAATCAACGGTGTGCCCGCGATCAAAGGTCTTGGCGGTTAATGGCGCGTAGGCAAACCAGCCAAAGTCTGGAGCCGCACCAGAGGCATAGAGGGCCGGTGCCATAAAGAAGCTTGAGTAGAGCAGGATGCCACTAAAGAAGGTAAACCAGAACCCCAGTGCATTGAGACGTGGAAAGGCCATATCCCGGGCACCCACCATCAGGGGTATGAGGTAGGTCGCAAAGCCCGTCAACATGGGCATGCCCACGAAGAAGACCATGGTGGTGCCATGCATGGTCATGAATTCGTTGTACACCTGGGTCACGATGATGTCGTTTTCAGGAATGAACAACTGCCAGCGAATCATCATGGCCTCAAAGCCCGCAATGACGAAGAACACCAGTGCGGTCAGGCAGTACATCAGGCCAAGCTTCTTGTGGTCGACCGTAATGATCCAGGAATGCAACGTCGTCAGTTTGGACTGGCGATCCTTGATCAAGTTCGGGGCCGAAGGTGATTGACTCAATACGCTCATGTGATCCGATTACTTTTCTTGATATCTCAACGTACGCAAATAGCCCACGACATGCCAGACATGGTCCTCGGGCAGGCGCATGTCTGGCATCAAGCAGTCTTGTTTAATGATTTGAGGATTCTGCACCCAACTCAACAAATTATTCGGCGTGTTGGATGCGGCACCAGAGCCAATCACGGTGCGGCTCATCAGGTGTGTCAGGTCGGGACCGAAAATGCCATTCGCTTGGGGCGCGACACCGGGTGCCTGTCGGATGGGGTGACAGTTAATGCAAGCCATCTTTGCGAAATCATCGCGCCCGATCTGCCACTGCACAAAAGCATATTCCTCCGCCCATGGGCGAATCGTTTCCCAGTCGATGGATGGGGCATTGGTCCGATGATTGAAACTGGTATACATCTTCTCGCCATAAGGCTCTGTCTTTGGCATCAAGGCGCGGAAGGAGCGGAAGGTCCAGCGCATCACATCGCCAGAACCTGCTTCATTTTGTTTCTGCTTTTCGGCCTTTCTCTTGGCGTCTTGAGCAGTCGCCTCATCAAGCCACTTCTTGATCGCTTGATTGTCCAAGGCATTTTTTTGTTGTGCCAGCCAAGTTCGGAACGGTATCCAGTTGGGAATGTCTCGATTCCAGGCCTGCAGTTGTGCGCTGTAGTAGTCTGGAGCACTTTCTTTTTGGTTCTCAAGCCATGCTTTGAACTGCGATGAGCTACTGAATGTATTGCCATCGCGAGATTGATCAGTCAGCCACTGATTGAATGAGTCTTCTGTCTCATGAACATAGGCGCGAATCAGCATATTGGCATGTTGAGCGCCACAATATTCAACACACTGCCCGTCGTACCATCCGGGGTCGTCAGCGCGGAACCAAATAAAGTTCTCGTGATTCGGAACGCAATCCTTCTTTCCGAAGAGCGATGGAATCCAGAAGCTATGAATCACATCCTGAGACTCAAGGGTGCACCAAATATCCTTACCAGCAGGAACATGAAGTTCGTTGGCGGTGACAAGCGGTACGCCTTCAGCGGTCTTGAACTCAGGATAGGAAAACTCCCACCACCATTGATGCCCAACGACCCGCACATGAACAGAGTCTGGTGGGCGTTCCGTCTTATCAATCACCAGAATGCTGCGCAGTGTGATCAGGAATAAAATAAACACGATGATCATTGGAGCAACGGTCCAAGCAACTTCGACTGGATCGCTGCCATAG
>CALCOW010000148.1 GCA_937899935.1 uncultured Phycisphaerae bacterium | reverse complement strand
CTGGAGTTCAGACGTGTGCTCTTCCGATCTCTCCCACAGGGTGTCGAGAATAACAGATCTTAAGCCAATGACGAAGTCAAAAACTCCAATTGCTCGAGGGGCTCAAAAGAAGACGCATTCAGCTGGCTAAGACGCACCCTGAGTGAATCAAAAGGCTCGTCTTATGAAGATACGCACCTCTCAAACCGAGTCATAAGCACCCCACCAGCATAGCGCCAATGCAGTACACTATTTGCCTCACTCACCTACTCTTTGTCCCGTGGAGCAACCCTTTTTCATGGCCGATCTTCCTAAAGCTGACCATTACATCAATGGCAAATGGGTCAAGCCCAACAGCGGCGAATACCTTGAGACCATCAACCCGTACACCGCTAAGCCATGGATGCATATCGCACGCGGCAACGCGACTGATGCTGACCAAGCCGTTGCTGCGGCAAAGATGGCTTTCCAGAATCCAGACTGGGCGGGACTGCCCCCCACCCAACGCGGTGCCCTCTTGCGCCGATTAGGCGATGTCATCGCTGAACATGCCGACGAACTGGCCCGCATCGAAGTCCAAGACAATGGCAAACTCTTCGCTGAGATGAGTATGCAGTTGAAGTACATTCCCCAGTGGTACTACTACTTCGGTGGCCTGGCTGACAAAATTGAAGGCGCCGTCCTACCAATCGATAAGCCAGAGACTTTTACCTTTACGCGGCATGAACCGCTAGGCGTGTGCGTCTCGATCGTGCCCTGGAACTCACCGCTATTTCTGACGAGCTTCAAACTCGCCCCCGCGCTGGCCGCAGGCAATACGGTGGTCATCAAACCCTCTGAATTCACCAGCGCTTCGGCGCTGAAGTTCATCGAGCTCTTTGAAAAGGCTGGTTTTCCACCAGGTGTTGTCAACGTCGTGACGGGCTTTGGAAAAGAGGTTGGCGAAGCACTGATCTCTCACCCTGATGTGGCCAAGGTCGCCTTCACTGGCGGTTCCGCCAGTGGTCGTCATGTCTACAGCACCGCCGCTGACTCACTCAAGCGTGTAACGCTGGAACTCGGTGGCAAGTCACCCAACATCGTCTTTGATGATGCGGACATGGATAACGCCGTCAAAGGCGCCATCTCTGGCATCTTCGCGGCCACTGGCCAAACATGTATCGCCGGCTCACGCTTGCTGGTGCAAGAATCGATCCACGATCAGTTTGTCGAAAAGCTCGTGGCGCTTGCCAAGACCGCCAAGATGGGCAACCCCATGGAAATGACGACCCAGGTTGGTCCCGTGACCACCCATCCACAATATGAAAAGGTGCTTGGCTACCTGGATATCGCCAAGGAAGAAGGCGTCACCTGTGAGCTTGGTGGCGGCAAAGCCACACGCCCAGAGTGCGGTGATGGCTGGTTTGTTGAACCGACGATTTACACCGGCGTACGCAACGATATGCGTATTGCCCAAGAAGAGATCTTCGGACCAGTGCTTTCAGTCATTCCCTTTAAAGATGAAGAAGAGGCCATTGCCATTGGCAATGATGTCGTCTTTGGTTTGGCTGCCGGCATTTGGACACAATCAATGCGCCGCGCTCTTGAAGTTTCAAAACGTATTCAAGCAGGCACCGTTTGGGTCAATATGTACCGAGCCCTAAGCTACATGGCGCCCTTTGGTGGTTACAAAGAATCCGGCCTGGGACGCGAAAGTGGCCAGGAAGCCATCCGCAACTACATGCAAACCAAAACCGTTTGGATCTCCACCGCCGAAGAGGTTTCAAATCCGTTTATTATGAAGTAGCGCAGTCTCTCGTCGAGCTTCTTGACCGCTTTACGCAGTGGCTCGTGGCTATTCCGGACAAGGACCCCATTTTATTAAGACCAAGATGAAGTCAATGATGCCAACGCGACCATTGCCATTGAGGTCGGCGTCACAATCTTCACATGACCCCCACGCAACAAGGATCTCAAAGATATCAGTAACACCAACCATGCCATCACCGTCGATATCGCCGAAGCATGTTGGTTGAGAAGCAGGTGCCGCAAATCGCCAAACTTCATTATCAATGTTTAGGTAGTTGGTCGGATCCGAGAAGTCGAAGGTCTCACGATCGCCACCAAAGGTAAAGATCGCCGCTGGCTGATCATGATCACCTTCAACTGATAACGCCGCAAAGTCATACTTAATCTGCTCAGGTGTGGTGGCATTCCACGGCGATGTGCTTGCAAGCTGCCAGTCAGCGCCATCTGAACTGACCCACACATCCATCGGGTTTCCAGCGCCAAAGGGATCGGTCGGATCGGCACTCTGACCAAAACCACCAAACAAGACAAACTGGCCATCAGCGACCACGACTTGATGACCTGGTCGAGAGGGCCAAGGGGCTTGCGCGGTGACGAGTTCCCAGTCCGCGCCGTTGGCAGACCGCCAAACATCATTGAAGTACGGCGGCTCACAGAAAGGAAAATCTTGACAAAGAAATCCTTCTTCTCCACCAAAGAGATAAATGTAACCGTCTTTGACCGCGACCGCCGCACCGGCACGTGGTTCGAATGGCGCCGCCTCTATCATCTGCGTCCAGGTCTCACCATCATCCGATGACTTCCAGACATCGTTGTAGTAAATGCGCTGCGGTGGTCCGCCAATAATCGCATCATCATCCAAAAAGGATCCTGCAATCACGTAAAGATCTTCACCCAAAACAGCACTGCTTAATCCTGCACGACCTGACCAACCGGCTTCTGCGGTGCGCTGCGTCCAATTCACACCATCAGTACTACTCCAGACATCATTGAAAAACTGAGAAGCAGAGATAAATGGACTGCAGTTTTTATAGGGTGGTGGACAATCTGGATTTGGAATCAAGATAAAGTTCTGCCCGCCCATGACGAACATCTGATCACCCTTGGTCTCGGCTCGAAAGTAAGCTCGCGCTGGCCAGTGATTGCCATCAGATTCTAAGAGTTGAGTCCAAGCACCACCCTGATCAGTACTCTTCCAAACATCACTCCATATGACACTATCACCAGGAATTGGAACTGGTCCGGGTGCATTGGGTGTGCGTCCACCCATCAAGTAAAAGTTGCCATCAATATCGATGACCTGCAGGCCCGCCCGGGCTGCCCACGGCGCCTCTGCATTGCTCAGTTCCCACTCCCACTGATCAACCGGTACTGAATCGAATGCCAATGCTGGCACGCATAGAAAGAGCGAAGAAAAAAGAGTGATGGACGACGTCAAAGGGGACATGATGATGCCTTTCTCATTTTCTGGTTTGGGGCGGCGCAAAGAAATGATGGTCCCGCACGCGGATACACGCGGAGCCTCTACTGAACCGTACCGATGCTGCTTTTGAGCGGCACGTTAAGTTTGTGTTGCCTTCGCCAGAATTTTGCGATTGTTTAGGCGTCTGCTGCTTCGCTCCAAGGCTCTCTAGGCAGTCTGACCAGGCCAAGGCTCATAACGTTTACCCGGTATCAAAACCACAATCAGCACAATACCTTCACTTTCCTTAATCCGTTTTTCTCTGTCCATCAATGTGGTTTTTGACTGATAAACGCTTCAAGAAACCGTCCGTCCAGTCCAATGGAGCGGTCTTGTACTCGGTTAATAGTAGTGTGCATTCCAGATGCTTCAAAAATGTATTGGGCAATATCTCTGCCCCAATCCCAAGTAACCAAATAAGGCCCATGGTATTCATGAGGTCCATTGTATTCTTCAGTTCCATGGTATTCGGCGTCCATTAAATAGTTGAGTTTCCCATCTTCCTCAATTACACGAGGTCTAGATTTACTTAGCTCACCGTACCAAGGAATAGTGAAAATATGAGACCCGCCTGGCTTGAGGACTCGTCCTATCTCAGAAAAAGCTTTTTGAGGATGCATCACATGTTCCATTACGT
>CALCOW010000147.1 GCA_937899935.1 uncultured Phycisphaerae bacterium | reverse complement strand
AGTCGCATCTTTTCAGCGACCTTAATAAACCACCACGCGGCATCGAGATCCAACGGACGGGAACCGAACCTGGCCGAAGTTGGTAAGCCATGGTGATTATTGTGATAACCCTCGCCAGAAGTCAGGGCTGCAAGCCAATGCAGGTTCGTGGCACTATTCGCAAATGGGCGGCGTCCAAAAGTATGGCCAACAGCGTTGACTGCGCCTGACAGGACCACGTAGCTCACCACGTGGAAACTGAAAGCAAGAACTCCTTGCCACCAACCCAGCCAAATACATAAAAGCAACGTTGACGTACCTAAACCCAGCATCCCCCGATCGAACAAAACTCTGTCCCACCGGTCGGGCGCGAGGTCCCGGCCCCACTTCTGAACCGTCACCGGGTCATTAGCGGCATTTCGATACAACCAAAAGTTTGTCAATTGAACTCTGATCCAGCCAAGCTGCGCAGGAGAATGTGGGTCAGACTCCTCGTCGGTAAAGGCATGGTGTTTGCGATGCACCGCCGCCCATTCTCTAGATTTGACTCCGGTTGTCAGCCACAAGAAAAAACGCAAAAAGAGCGCCAACGCGGGGTGAAATCGCACTGCCTTGTGGGCTAGCGCTCGATGAAGGTACGCAGAGGTGGTGAGCGTAGATATCTGTGTGATGAGAAAGCCAACGAGAAGGGGGATCAAAATCTGCACGATGCTGTTTAACGTAGCCGAACCAGGCAATGAGTTACAGCCACTTAACTTTTCATCCGCACATCGAACCGAAGTACATAATCTGCAAGACTGCATCCATGGATTCACTCGGCGCCGTGACTATCGAGAACCATGCCAATATCGCTCTTATTGCTCTCAATCGCCCCGAACAACTCAATGCCTGGAATAGCGAAATTTCTGCGGGCTTAGATACGTTACTGAGACAGGCAGAAGAAGACTCGGCAATTCGGGCGGTGGTAATAACCGGCAACGGGCGTGCGTTTTGCGCGGGCGCTGACTTGTCTGGCGGTGGCGATACTTTTGACGTGTCTCGATCAAGGGACAAAGACGACGACTCGGCAGCTCGGACACCGCAGCTCCTACCTCATCAAATAAGCAAACCTGTAATTGCCGCCATCAACGGACCGGCTGTGGGGGTTGGCGCAACATATGCGCTCACCTGCGATATGCGCATTGCTTCCGAAGGTGCTCGAATTGGTTTCGTCTTCAACAGAATCGGAATGTTGCCTGAGCTGGGCTCTCACGCCCTTCTCCCCAGAATCGTCGGGTTTTCTAATGCTGCTCGATTGCTCATGGCGGGCGAAATTGTCGACGCACAAGCGGCTTTACAGATGGGTCTCGTGTCCGAGATCCACGATAATGAAGCGCTTATTGAAAGGACACTGGATATTGCCCAGCAGATTTGCATGGCTGCGCCTGTTTCGGTCGCAGCTACCAAACGACTGCTTTGGGAGGGCCTGTCTTCGAGCTGGGATCAAATGCACGCTGCCGAAACCCCCGTATTCGATTGGATCGCTCAACAACCCGATTCCGTAGAGGG
>CALCOW010000146.1 GCA_937899935.1 uncultured Phycisphaerae bacterium | reverse complement strand
CTAAGAACAGAGAGAAGTCACTGACATCAACATCGTCATCCTCGTCCAGATCTGCTGCCCAGCCACTACCAACGTTGCCGAACTGAACCAGGAACTCTGAGAAGTCTGCAGTGTCAACCGAGTTGTCACCATTCAGATCTCCAGTGCAGTGCATTTCACCGGCCATGTTCTCCTCAACCCACTCCACAGCCGCTTCGTGGTCCTCTTCACTCGCCTCGTTATTGAAGACGATCCAGAAAGAATCTGAGGCCTCAAGTGCTCCAAGAGCGTGCAGTTGTAATTCCACGAGATAGATACCTACTGCGGGATCAGTCGTGGGGTTATCGAGATAGAAGCCGAGATGGCGATGAAAGCTACCATCTCCCGCAACGGCGAGATCAAAGCCACTGACCGGAGCACTACCGATCGTAAAGGACAAGGTTGCAAAGGTCACTTCAATAGTCTCGTCGATGCCACTATCGAAACCAGAACCGTTCCATCGACCAACACCCTGCAAGGCGTTCCAGCCAACCCGTGCCGAAGGCGAGAATGTGCCCGCAAAGGCCTCCCAACCTGGTTCATCAGAGTAATAGGGCACTCCGGATTCACCAAACTCGGATTCGAAAACGCGGACATCTGCCTCTACGACTTCGTCATCTTCGACTAATCCAGTATGTATCTTGTCTGACTGAACATTAATGAACACATCGCCTGCATGTTGCGCTGAGGCCCCATGTGCCAACATAACAAGAGGCACGACCGTTGCGAAGAACACCAAGCTGCCAAACGATTTGGATTTATTGAGCTTTTTTTTGTGAGCCAAGAACATACTTATTTTTGCCTTTCTGATTCAAACTTAAAATAAAGGAGCAATGCCCGGATTGAAGCGATTGCGACTAGGGTCAACATACACATCTATAAAATGCAAGGTTTCTACATGCCCATCGACAAACCCATAGTTAGATTTGGCCTCGATTGACTTTGGAGATCCCGAAACGACATTGGTTTCAACTTGGTTTGATGCCAAGATAGGAGGTGCGTCTGGATGAGACTCACCAATCCACCAGTTCTCAACGTGAACATGATCAGCCCCAGCAAAAGAGCCTTTCCCTGCCATGTGCAAGAAATGAACCGTCTTCGCTGGATTCGTCGTTCGACTCATACGATCAACCGCTTTCCTTGGATCGATCGCTGCATCAGGTGAATGGGTTCTGGAAAGATAGTTGTTCCAACCGTAACTAGTACGGCGAAATCGATTCGTCGTCCCCTCAACTGGTATCTCCCAGTGTGGACTGGTATCCAATGGCGACCGAACAACGCCATCAATGTTTACATACTTGCCAACAGAATTGAGCCAGGCTATTTCCTCATTTGCAAGGCCTCCATGAGCAAGTCCTGCATCAGCAAATTTGCCATCCTCATCGATGGCATATTGATAGTGAGCGAACTGCAGCGCCCGGAGATTGGTCATGTCCTCGGCAACACGCGCTCGATGCCCCATCGCGGAAAGAGAAGGCATGAGCACCGCAATCAAAATGGCCAGAATGGCAATGACCACCAGCAATTCAATAACCGTAAACCCGTGATGTACTGGCTGCTCATCGTTTTTCGGTACCATCACAGGCTCCTCCTAGCCACCCTGGGCCCAAAAATAGGATTTGGGCAGCTATGTCGGAGAATAATACCTATTGACAATTGATTGTCAATAGTATTTGCCCCATAATTATGGTTCAGATTGAGATCGGATCTTCACACTCTTGCTGAATCAGCGATTCCATTGACGCCATGACCAGCCAACGCGAAACCAAACAACTTCATGCCATCCGAACCGTGATAGAAAAGGCCAAGCGCCCCCTGTCGATCAATGAATTGCATGAACTTGCGAAGAAGGACATCGAGTCGATCGGACTGCGAACGATCTACCGAGCGGTTCGGCGCTTTGAGACTGAAGGTGAAATCGTGAGTGTTCCAGTTCCCGGGGGAAGTGATCGGTACGAACTAAAAAGCGTTGCCGCCAAGCACCACCACCACTTTCATTGCACGGCTTGTGATAGTTTTTTCGACATTCATGGATGTCCGGGCGGATTAAAAAAGCTTGTTCCCGAAGGATTCAAACTCGAACACCACGACCTTACACTCTCTGGGCTATGTGCGTCGTGTGCTTGATGCCGGCAGACTGACACCGTTATAATTTTTTGGTGTGAAGATTGAGAGAGCGCAAAGGCCTTGAAAACATCACTGAGTTCTTACTTTTAAGTAGGCGCAAAATCAGACGGATCAATCACGAAAATCTTTTCGCCCCAGATTCATTGCTGCGTAAACAAACGAGCCGCTGCCATCACTGCCAACGTGGTCCGAGAACGTAAAAAAGTCATTGAAGTCGACATCTTCATGCTCATGTCAATCTCTCTGAGGAACTGGATTTTGACCTCAATGTGGTCATGGTGCCATGCGCCTGCCACAAACAACTGAGCCATTCATGTGACAAAGCCACCCACCGGACTCGAACCGGTGACCTGAGCTTTACGAAAGCTCCGCTCTACCAACTGAGCTAGGGTGGCACTGCTTATTGCGGCGAAGGAACAACCATGATCAGATCACGCGGCGAAAGATCTAAGGCGCCGATCAGTGTTGCCGCTGCATCAGCTGTATCACCGGTGGCATTTTGATTCAGTGCCACCAAAGCCACGACTTGTTGCTCCCGCGCATGATTTCCAAACCGCTTTACCGACGCAGCCGCGCGATCCAGCAAATCGATCTGCTGATCACCGTTGGCACGCAGGGCTGCATCGATCACGGCCCTTTGGGCGTCAGGTGTATCACGCTCAATGAGTACATCCGCGACCATCAGCTGCGTGTGGTCTTTTGTGTTATTGAGTACTTCCATCAACGTCGAGTCTGCGTCACCGATGTTGTAGATCGATCTGTCTAGCGATGCTATATGGCGAAGCACCTGAAGTGACTCGAGCGCATACGCCTCCGCCTCGAGTTCGGAAATACGACCACCTGAAGCACGCTCCATTAAGGCATCAATGGCCATGGCCATTTCGCCCTCAGAAAGACCGCCTGGGGCAACTTCGACGCGACGGTCATCTGCATATTGATTCGTCAACGTGGGAATTTCGGAGAGTGGTACCAAGCACAGCACGGGAGCTGATGCGATCTTGCCATAGTTACGTACTTGACTAATGTTGCGCTCGGCCACACCAGCAGTTGGTGATCTCATAACAAACAGGTCGACTGCAGGGGCCTGGCTGATTGGTATTTCAAGCTCATCGGATCGTGAAGTACTCGCTAAAACATCAAAGCCAAGCGCTTCAAGCTGACTGGCAAGAGCACGACGGTCTTCTTCTTCTGGTGCAACCAGCATCGCATAGTTCTTACCACTAATACGCACCGCCGATGCGAGCGTTGGAACCACCCGAAAATCACCTGGGAAGTTCTGCTCTGGATTAGCTCGAGCCAACAAAAGCGCCGATTCATATTGAACCCGGCGATCAGGATAGTCGGCAAGCTCTAGCAATGGCTGCCTTGGCCCACCCTGAAAAAGGTTGCCCCCGCCACTCGTCTTCGCCAGGCCCGATAGTGAATCACGAACTAACTGCGTGTTATCAAGATCAATACCCACTGCTAAAACACGCTGCCCAGTTGCAGGTCCAAAGACACGTGCGTAAAAGGCTGGGCTGTATTGCAACTGGCCATAGATTGGATCAACGGTGCCGGCCGGGAGTTGATTTTGTCGCATCAAATTCGCCGCCACAAACAAGGCCAGCGCATTTTCATTGGTGTCATCAACAGCCAATGAGCGACTCGAAAGATCCATAGCGCGCACTTGCTTAAAAATAGGTGTGGGCACTGGTGTTGCCCGAAGGCCACCAAAGGACTCCCATGACCACACATTGTTTGATGGCTCATTGGGATAGGCCACCATCACATCTTCACCTTCCAGATGGCGCCGTGCCGACAATGCATACAGGTTCGAGAGATCCATCGGGAGACCGCCGGCGTCCCGGTAGGCCAGCACCGCGGAATCACGTACAGGTGGCGTCATCTGCTCATCTAAGCTCATCGCTAAAAGAACAGGTGTGGCATGGAAATAACCAATGTCACCAAGTACATCAACAACCCGGCGTTGATCGGCTGGGGCCAAATTTGGTAGCGCTACGGATAGTGGATAGACGCCTGGTCGGCCAATGTCGCGCATCACCTGTAAGACCATCAGCTTCTGCTGCTCATTATTGTTCTGCCTCATCTGCTCGACCAGAGCAGGCATGGCATACTCCCCTGCTGCCATGAGCCGCTGACGACCCAGCAATTGATCTCGGCGTGTTCCACTGAGCATTGCAATGGCTTGAGCCACTCGATCAGGGTCACGCGCCAAATCACGACGGCCCTTTTCAATCCGATTGGTTAGCTTTGCCGTCAGACTAGAAAGCGCTGGAACGTTCTGCGTTCTTGCAACAGCTCTTTCGAAACGGTCCAGCGGGACCGGACCGTCGTCCACCAATTTTGCTAAATCAGCATCAGACAGTGGCAAATTCATCAGAGCATTGCCGTTGGCTTCTGCCAACTGAACATTGGCGGTCAAACCGTAGTGCACGAAGTCGTCCAGATACACACGGGCAGCTTCCGTTGTGCTTGCTTGGGCGAGGACTTGGCTGCTTATTGACAGCGCCATCACAAGGGTCATCAACACGGTCCATGCACATCTTGACATCGCGAAAACTCCGGGCGGTCTGGTGCTTACCCCAACTGAGACTGTCAAGACGGGCAAACATTGTCGTAGCAATAGCTTCACTTACCACTGTTACGTGAAGACGCCTCAGCAGCAGAGGAAGGTAATCCACCCTCATGGGGGTGTCAACGAACCTGCATCATAGCGATGGAACGCTGTTCCATTCCGTAATCGGGCGCAATATCAGCGGTATCAGGCCTTGAAACTGCATGGAAGGCCAGATCACGAGGTGCGAAGGTAGAAACCGAGGGTCGTACCCTGCTTTCCTTACCACCTCAGACCAGGCTCTTTGAAGGAGTGTTTCTTATTCCAAGCTCATTTTCTCACGAGAAGAGCTCCAAATTCCTCACCACTTGCCATGACAAGCAATCATTCTTCCCAAAAGAGAGGCCCTGACTCACTCGTTATACTGGCACCTATCAGCGGTATCAGATCTCCAACATCTGGAGATCCGATCACGA
>CALCOW010000145.1 GCA_937899935.1 uncultured Phycisphaerae bacterium | reverse complement strand
AATGGCCGAGTGCGGCGTGTAATTCGCTTAGGCGAAAGTTAAAACCCATTTGGATGGGATGCATCGGGGCGCCTAAATCAGCAGGTGTATCGTGATGATGTGTTTCTGGACGACCATGATTTCTTAGTGATCGACAGGTTGCAGCTAAACGATCATCGTCAGTAATGATCATACCGCCTTCACCAGTTGTAATTTGTTTGTTTGGATAAAAGCCAAAGACGGCAACCCGCCCAAAACGTCCGATTGGCGTGTCGCCGGAATGCCCTCCAAGACCTTCGCAGGCATCTTCAATGAGTGGTATCTCATACTTGGTAGAGAGCGCCGCCAGTTGATGCATTCCTGCGGGATTGCCAAAGACCTCGACACCAATAATCGCTTTCGTTTTGGATGTGATGTGCTTCTCGACTTGCTGGGCATTCATATTCAATGTGCGCGGGTCGCAATCGACGAAGACCGGTGTTGCTCCGACATAGAGAATGCAGTTCGCACTTGCTACAAAGCTGAACGCAGGAGTAATCACCTCATCACCAGGTCCAACACCGAGGGCGAGCAACGCGAGGTGTAGCCCAGCGGTTCCAGATGAAACTCCGACGCCGTGGGATCTTCCTATTCTTGTAGCGACAGCTTGTTCGAAGGATTCAAGGTGTGGGCCAATGCTAAGGCGGCCACTCTTGAGAACAGATGATACGGCATGAATATCTGCATCTGTAATATCAGGATGCGAGAGAGGAATTATGTTGTCCAAGTCAAATATACTCCACGGCGATTCTTAATAAACCACTGACTTTGCAATTGAGCTAGGTATCGAAAGGCTACTCGTCGAACACTTCCGCCAAGGCGCGCTCGACGCTATCGGTATGACGAAGATAAAGCCATGCCGCTTGAACTTGAATGACATCAGCAACACGGCCGCCTCCTGCTGCTATGACTTTTAACTGCTGCAGGTCAGCAGGTTCAAGTTCTTCAAGGTGCCGAGCCATGAGTATTGTGGCCAGAGAATCTGCGCGACCAAGACCAATTCGACGTAGCGATTTTGCTTCTGCTCCGAGTTCAGGAATCGGTGATGCAAGGAGGCCCATGAGAATAGCCTGCTGGCGAGCAGAATCATCCTTTGATTCACGTAGTAAAGACCGGGCAACGCCTGGATTGATTTGGGCCAGCTTACTCGCTGCAATGATGGCTAAGGTGAACGCATCTCCAGGAGTCTCACTTGGTTCACCCACTCGCTCAATCATCCAAACAAGAAGCGGCGTGGCTTGATCGGTCGGCATTTGGTCGAGCTGGCGGACTACCCAATCGGTACTCTTGAGATGCTGTAGATCCAGCAATGCAGTCAATTGCTCGGAGGCTGGTTGCCCAGCGTTAAACTTCTCTCCAGCATCGAGCATATGACTAATAAGCGTGTCATCGCTGCCAAGCGCCTGGCGAACGGCAGGTGTGACGGGGGCGCCACTCTCAAGAATAATGAGGGCAAATCGAACCTTCTGTCGGTGAGTGGGTTCAGGTCCGAGCAAGCGATTCCATAGATCGCTGCCTTGTTCTGGTGCCAGAGATAATATTGTGTAGAGGCCCCAATATGCAGTATCTGGATCGAGGTCAGGGTCTTCTAATTGGCTTAGTATCCATGGGACGGCATTCGTTAGCTCGTGTTGACGGATGAAGTCAAAGACGTAAACCAGATGGTTTGATTTCTCTTTCTTGGACCGGTTGGCGAGTCGATCCGAGAAGCCAGTCAAGGAACCGGATTCACCACGTTGCGCCATAAGACTACTCGCAAAGCCGGCCACGCGTAGATCAGGATCATCCGAGAGATCAAGTAACTCTTCAACGTCTGCAGACTCGCCTTGTTTTGCCAGGGCGCCGAACAGAAGTAGTTTGGGGATCTGTTCAAGGTCATCCCATTCAAGAATCTCATGTATTTGTTCAGTTTCCAGAAGATCACTATCGAGTGCTTGCGCAATGACAGCTTGTCGTGCTTCTGCTTGTAGTTGGGTAATGAGCCAAGGATCAAGACCCTTTTCAGGGTCGAGTTCTGCCAGGCCTAGCAATGCATGGACTTGTATTTGCCATTCTGTTGATGGTGCTAGCTGATAAAAAACCCGGCGCAGTTCTGGATCACGAAGCTGCCGCAGACTGCCGAGAAGGCTCAGGTGGTTGCCATCTCGTTGGGGTGTGGTTGCCCGACGGAGCAGGGCAACATTTGGATCAATCGGCTGAGCAAAAGCGCTGCCGACTGTTCCCAAGACAAGCAAGGCAGTGATCACTTGACAATACCAATAATGGGTCAGGCGCATGCTGGGATTGTACCCCCATCACACAAGCCAGGGTACTTTAACTATTCGTCGTCCCTGGGTTTAGCTAGATAGAGATGAGGTTTGGCGGCGGATTTCGTGGCGCAGTTGATCAGTCAGCTCCCGCAGATCAATAGGTTCTGCCTCGCCCGGTACGTCTACAGAATCCTCAGCCTCGATTCGGTGAGCAATCCGCTTGGCGGCCGTGTGAATGGTGGAGTGGTAGGAGCGGCCGAGGGCTTGGGCAATTTCTGGATAACTCAAAGCGGTCATGCTGCGTCCTAGAAACGCTACTACGCCTCGTGCAAGCGTGACGGTGCGTTGGCGACTTGCGCCGATGAGGTCTGTCTGGGAGATTGACAGTCGATCGCAAACGGCTTTCATGATGGTGCCGATTCGAACGGGCGTCGATGGTTGCCAAGTGTCCCCTTTAAACAATTGCTCTGCCAATAGCCGCCCAATGGTGCCTTGACTGCCTGAGCTATCTTGCTGACTAATGGCCTGTAGGGCTCCAAGTTTGGTAATGGCTCCCTCTAGCTCACGGACTGAGCCAACGCAGTTCCCAGTAATCATATCAATCGCCGCATCGTTGATTCGCAGCTGCCGTTGCTTTGCCAGTTGAACAATGAGACGTCGTCGTGTCTCGCGGTCAGGGCGATCAACGCAGACCACCATGCCAGAGAGAAAGCGGCTGATCAGCGCATTGCTGAATCGTTTGATATGCCTGGGATGCTCATCGGAAGCCAGCACAATCCGAGAGCCTGTGAGATCAATGGCATCTAGGGTGTGTAAAAATTCACTTTGTGTGCGTACTTTATTCGAGAGAAAGTGCACGTCATCGATTGCCAGTAGATCAAGGCGTCGATGCCTTTGTCGGAATGCGTCTAGTGTTTGAGTCCGCACAGCGGCAATATATTCATTCGTGAATTGCTCACCTGTCACATATCGAACCGCGTCAGGGCG
>CALCOW010000144.1 GCA_937899935.1 uncultured Phycisphaerae bacterium | reverse complement strand
GAACGACGAAGTACTTATCTTTAACTTTAGCGTCCTCTGAATCGAGCAGATTAATGTAGTGGTTGCCGTCGAGTTCGGTAACAACGCCGGTTGCCTGTCGAACGTCAAACTTTTTCTGGTCGGCCTTCCATGAGACTCCGCCTATCACAATGTTTCCATTTTCCAATGGCTGAACAAAGACAACTTCATCAGATGGTCCCGTACTCCAGACGCCTGCTAGCTTTTGTAATTGCTCTTTGTCTTCGATAGCGCTGCCAACAGGTTGTTTGAAAACAACGCTTGAACAGGCGCCCAAACAGAGTGCCATGATCACCAGGAAGAAGCTTGCAAATGATCGATAGAGCATGATCAGTCTCCTAGATAGATTTGGTAATGGTGAGCCTACGGGGCTCTATTAGAACGTTTAGACTCAGCCTTTTATTGCACAAATGTCGACAGGGCCAAATGGTTTCTCTTCGCAATGATAAAACCCTGGCAGGACTCGAAAAGGTTGTTTCCAGAGCACTTATCTCGCGGGCATGTGATCAGTTCTCTTCTTGGATCTAAAACAAAAATCACGTGAGAAGCACAGAGGCATGGTGATCAGAGTCGGGGTGACAGGATTTGAACCTGCGGCCTCGTCGTCCCGAACGACGCGCTCTACCAAGCTGAGCTACACCCCGTGTTGTTGGCCTTGGACAAGAGCAGCGGAGGATACCCGCCCAAGAAGTTAAGGGGAAGCACGTGTCAATAGGTTATTCGATGGAGGCCACTTTTAGATGCGTTTAAACGTTCTTGTTACTTTTCGATCGAAGTGCATCAATCGACAGTGAGCCACTCCCATAGACCACAATAAACAGGAGACCACCCATGATGGCGAGATTCTTGAGGAACTGAATTTGCTGCATTGGCTCATCACTAAATGGAGGATGCATAATGAAGCTGACTGGTATCAGAAAAATGAGCAAAAGAACCGCACCATATCGAGCCCAGAGACCAAGGACCACCAAAGTGCTACCGAGTAAGAGCAGCGCAATGCAGCCGGACAAGAAAAACCAGCTGGGATTGATTCCTTTTGCCGCCAGGGCCTGCGCCGATCCAGAAAAGTCGAGGATCTTCTGAATGCCCGAGAGCGCAAAGATGACACAGATCAAAATGCGGGCGAGCAATAGAACCAGGGCTTGCATGTCACGTCTCCTTGTTTCATTGCCTTAATCGGCATGGCAGCGTACAAACAATGAGAATCACGTTTGTCTTCGTTTACATGCTGGAATACAAGCCCATTGCATCGATGGCCGGCCAAGGGACAAAGTCTCGTAGTACTTTTTGGTATTCTAAATTCATGAAACAACTAGATGAAAAAGTGGCCATTATTACAGGTGCAAGTTCTGGTATTGGAGAGGCGATTGCACTCGCTTTTGCCATGGAGGGATGTCGTGTTGTTTTAGTTTCACGTAGTTTAGAGAAATTAGAAGCCGTCAGACAACGACTGATGAGTACTGAGTGTGAGATCCATGAGCCTTTGGTTTTTGTGGCAGATGTATCTTCAGAAGACGACGTTGTTGGCCTCTTTGAGAATGTTATTGCCGCGCATCACCGTGTTGACATTCTGGTGAACAATGCAGGCGTCGCTCTTGGTGGTTTGTGTGAAGAAATCGAACTCTCAACTTGGCAGACGGTCATCAATACAAATGTGACAGGCGCTTTTCTATGTGGCCGGGAAGCATTTCGCGTGATGAAGCCACAGGGTGGTGGCCGAATTATTAATATCGGCAGTGTTTCTGCGATGGTGCCGCGATTGAATGCGATTCCATACACCACATCGAAATTTGCATTAAAGGGAATGACACATGGAATGGCGCTTGACGGGCGCGATCATGGCATCTCGGTTAGCGTGATTGAGCCAGGAAACGTACGCACTCCGTTGTGGGAAACGAATCCAAACGGCAAAAAGATTATGCAAGAGGAGGGCGCCATGGACCCTTCCGATATCGCTCGTGTCGCAATGTTGATGGCCACGCTGCCCCCTGATGTCAACATGGTTGAGAGTACCTTGCTCCCACTGAGTATGCCGTTTCTTGGTCGTGGATAGAGGACCGCGTTTGTTGTGGGCGGCATTGCCTTCTATGGCCAACAAGAAAGTGCTCGTTGGTTCGTCTAGTTACTCGATGCCACGGCAGCGATACGTTCGTCGCGGTCAATCACAACCAGTGCCAACAAAGTTCCACTGAAGTAGAAAAAGTGACTCGCGGCGGCATTGAAATCGCCAGCAGTCCGAGCGCCGAAGCCTAAAATAATAAACATAAACAGTGATGCGACGAGCGTATATTTCAGCACCGGGGCTTCAATTGTCAACCACTCACCACGACACAGACTAAGGATTGCTGCAATCGCAATGAGAGACTCAAGAAGGGCAATGCTCAGATACATCGGTGTCTGTGGAAACGCCCCCATCCAAGTCTCCGAAAATTGATCAACAAACCACTCTGGAGCGCCACCGTCAATCCACTTACCAATCGCCGCAAGTAAAAATGTTAGAAGAAATATGAGTGTTACAGCAACACGCATCAGTGTCATGACGAATCGATCATTGGACATTGAGATTATCCTCTCGTACTTGAGCCAGACGCGAGCAGTCAATACTAAATTCGAATCGAACGTTGACTTGGTTGGACGGAGTGCTAATCAAGTAGATCGCATTAGTTGCTATCGGCGTCTTTAATCGCCACGTTGAAATTGTTCTTTAGGTCTGATGAGATAAGTGCTTATCGATCACCCGTCATCTTTGGCAGTTTCATCGATGTAAAGCCATGCAAAAGCAATTGGTGAATACGAGTTTTATTGGAGGGGGGGATGTGGGGCGTCCCAACGGTTGTTGCTGCGGTCGATGTCTGGAAAATCCTTTTCGGCATCAAGTTCCACCGAAATCAGACGGCTTTGGTGATCGACTTGTTGGATGTTTCGATCTGAAAGATACCAAGCTTGGACCGGAATGCGTCTGATGATGGTAGTGCCATCAGCAAAAGTCATTTTGAGATCGGCGGGCATCACCAGTTCATTAAGATTATCGACCGTAATAGTGGTGGAAATCGTACCGTCTTCCTGTTGTTTCGAGGTGACGTCAACAAGTTCCTGATCAAGCATGCTGGTTTCCATGAACCAACCTCGCCAGAACCAGGCAAGATCTTCTCCAGAGCTATTTTCCATGATGCGATAAAAATCTGCTGGTTGTGGTGATTTGAATGCCCAAGTCTCTATGTACTCGCGAAATGCGGGATCAAAGCGATCTGGACCGAGTATGTGTTCACGCAACATGACAAGTCCAACCGAGGGCTTTTCATAGAAGAGCGTGCCGCGGATTCTTCCGGGACTTCGATCTGGATAGGTGGCCAATGGCACCATTTCAGTTCGCACCATCTTGCGTGCAAAAGAGTCTGCATCACCTCGCCGGCCTTCTTGCCCTTCGAACCAGTCCCCATAGGAGTAGTAATTGATGAAGGTATTAAAACCTTCATCCATCCATGCGTGGCGCCGCTCATCCGTGTTAACAATCATAGGGAACCAGTTGTGCCCAATTTCATGTGTAGTCACACCGTAGAGTCCGCGTTCACTACGACGGCCACGGCAGAAGATAATCATCGGATACTCCATGCCGCCTTCCGAACCGCTGACATTGGTAGCGGTTGGATACGGATAGGGGTACCACTGCTTGTTATAGCCAACAATGGCCGTTCGGAGCATCTGGGTGCTGTCTTCCCAAAGTGGTAGGGCCTCTTTGGGATAGGCCGATGAAATAAAGGTCTCGTCGAGACTGCATGCATCGTAGATAAATGCATCCGAGGCAGCCCATGCAAAAGTGCGGACATCATCGGCTTTAAAGTGCCATGTCAGGTCGCCTTGGCCACTCGGTCGAGAAGCTGGATCACTGACTTCTTCTTCAGAGCGGATCATGATCGTTTCACTTGAACCGCGCGCTTTAGTCAGACGCTCAACCTGCTCTGCTGTAAAAACTTCATCTTCATTTTGAAGTACACCAGTCGCGACAACGATATAGTCGCGCGGTGCGGTAATACTTACTTCATAATTCCCAAAGTCGGTATAGAACTCCCCGCCACCGATATAAGGCAACGTATTCCAGCCATAGACATCATTGAAGACCGCAACTGCTGGGAACCACTGGGCGATCTCATAGACCTTGCCTTGTTCTACCTTTTCGAGGCCGAAGCGAGGTGTGTCTCCATCAAGAACTTCAAAGTGCCAATGCACGTCAAATGTGATGCGGCCACCATTTGCTTCTACGGGAGTAGGGAGTTCCACCCGGCCCAATGTGTCATGCACAGCATACTGCAGCGCTTCGCCGTTTTGAGAGAGTGAGTCGATGACAATCCCTTCGGTGAAGTCCTGTACCCGACGGCGCCCTGATCGAACTCCAAGGCTGTCTTGGCGCATTAGATTTTGCTCAAGATGTATCCAAAGATATTTCAGTTGTTGCGGTGAATTATTAACGTATGTGATCTGAGCATGCCCAGTGACCATGTTTGTCTCTGGCTTGAGTTCTACATCCATGATGTAATCGACCTGTTGTTGCCAGTAGGCGGGTCCAGGATGACCGGTCATGGTTCGAATTGAATTGGGGGTTGGAAGATCGAGCTCTGTGAAAATCGTCGTTGTTGGACGTGCCGCTGGTTGACGCATCGATGGTTTCTGGCGGCATGCGACGGGAGCGGTTATTAGGATTATTCCGATCAATGAAAAGGTAGGCAGTGACTTCAAGAGTCAGTCTCCTTTGATAAAGCGTTGACATGAAGCGGTTCAATTGAGAGAACAGCATACAGGCAGATTCCACCAGAGCGATTCGGTGCGGTATGAATCAGTTCGATGATTGGTTGAGAGTGGCAGGTTGAGCCAAATTAATGGGCTTCTGTTGTGCCGCCTGAGCACCCAGTAACTGCATTAAGAAGATACGTTTGGGGTTCTCAAGATGCCAAGCACGCAGCTCGGCAATGCCAGCGGTCCCTTCCAGTGGACGCACAGGCGGAACGACCACCACATTCAATCGCATGACTTGGCGTTCTTGGACTTCCACGTTGACGTCGATGGCAAACCCATGTGTTTCTCCGATTGGTTCCAACCAATCAATCTCGACAGGTTGGGCATTTTCAAAGTCTGGCTCAATCAGCATGGCTGCACCTTCGCGCATGATTGTTGTGATCCAAGGTAAATCCAGAATGCCCGGACCTTTTATGACGGCCGCACCTGCTTTTTTGCGCACATCCTGAATCGCTTCAGCGCTCACGTACGTCATGGCGATGGTATGAAGTGATGCGATGACTTGGCTGACCTGACGCATCTGTTGGCGAATCTCTGCATCGAGATCGGTCATGGTTCGCCCATTTTGTGACCATTGCAATTGCCGTTGCGGTGCGATGGGACCATCAGGCATGGCGTATTGATGCAGATCGCGCATCAGATACTCGGGTGTCGTGAGCGTCACTGATGTTTCGAGCAGGGTGGCTTGGTCATTGAAAAGCTCAAACTTTAGAGGCCAGACTTGTGTGAATTCATCGAGGTAGACGGTGTGATCGATCTGGGATCCATCATCCTTAACGACCTTCACTGGGCGAAACCAGTGTGTTGGTGAAAGAGGCAGCTCGGTGGCACGAATTCCCTCTACAAACGTGTCAGGCCCCATCACCGTGACGCGCATGTACCAACAATGTGTCCGTGTTGGTGTCTTGAGAAGTAAGCCATAGAGTGCCTGATCGCCCGGAACCCAACCAATGCCACCATCTGCGACGAGATCAAAGCCCGCGCCCAAATGAACCGCGCTTTCAAAGGCGGGATTCGAAGTCATCACAGGTTCAATAGCTACTTGCTGTTGTTGAACTCGACCGCTACACCCCAATTGAGCGGTGAGCATGAGCAAGATCATCAAGGCAGAGATTGGCACATGCATTCGCATTCATTGAGAATAGCAGTGTTGCTAAGTTGAAGTGGTCCATGTCGACGTATTCAGCATCGGAGCCTTGTGAGAGGCAGAGAAAAGCCACTTCTCTGTTTTCTCTGCGTTCAGATTCTGTCATAGCAGTGGTCTCGATAGCCTGCTGACCAGTAGGTTAATTTGAAGGAACAGTGGTTTTCATACTGATGGTTTGAGGTCGTAAGCAACAACAATTCTCTACTTTGGGTGACCTACTTCCGCAGGCGCATCGTTCTTTA
>CALCOW010000143.1 GCA_937899935.1 uncultured Phycisphaerae bacterium | reverse complement strand
TGTAACGAGGATTGATAAAATCTGTCGGACAGTGGGAATCAGATAAAACCAATAAAGTTATTATTCACAGTCGCTTAACGTTTTTTCTGTGGTTTCATTATTCTGGTGTAGGCCTCTGCTGCTAAGTATCACGTAACTGCTTATATGACAAGAAAAAGCCAGCAGTGGGTCATTAAAGCGAGGATTTTGTTGGCCCGAACATTGATTCGCTACACTTGACGTTACTTTTAAATGAATCATTAGCTGGCGAGCCAGTTTGCTAGAAGCTTGTCCCCTGGTTCATCGATGAGACAATTATTATCTATGAACGAGTCAGTTACCTCATATATTCGGATAGCCGTACCAATGCAAATCAAAAATTTCGAATACGCAATACTCGTGACTATGGTTTTTTCCCTGAGCATAAGCTCGATGGCGCTGGGACAAACGGGTCCTGATGGGCCCCGTTTTCAAGATGTTCCAATCCATGACCAGTTTGATGCTGACAAGAACGGCAGGCTGGATCGGGAGGAACGTCAGCTGGCGCGCGAGGCCTTATCTAATATGGAGCGACCAACACGGCGTCACCGGCCAGGTATGGGCGAGACAATTGAAGATAGCGTGAGGCCGCAAGACAACCCAGACCAGATCAAGCTCACAAATGATGATGTTTTGCACTTCAAAGACAAGGGTCTGTACGACATCGATGCGCTGCATACACTTTTTATTGAATTTCCAGAAGCTGATTGGCATGATGAGCTCGTTGAATTTCATGGTACAGATGCAGAAGTACCTGCCACACTCATTATCGATGGAGAGACGATCGGTGAAGTCGGTGTTTCATACCGTGGTAACACTTCATTTGATTTTCCAGAGAAGAAATCATTCGGAATCTCAATCGATGCTTACGATGATGATTTGCGTCTCAAGGGATACAAGACGCTTAATTTACTCAACGCCAATGGTGATCCTTCTCTAATGAGGGAAGTGCTCTTCCCAAACATCGCTGGTGAGTACCTTCCTGCACCCAAGGCCAACTTTGTCAAGGTCGTTGTGAATGGCACCTATCTTGGCCTGTATGGAAATATTCAACAGATCAACAAAGAATTCACGCAGGAGAACTGGGGAAGTAAGAAGGGTGTCCGTTGGAAGGTGCCCCCAGACTTTTCTGGTGACGGAGCGCTGCGTTATCTTGGAGATGACATCGAACCTTACAAAGATTCTTATGAACTGAAGACTGGATCGGCTGAAGATTCTGATTGGGAAAAATTAGTAGAGCTCTGTCGTGTTCTCAAGCAAACACCTGATGAACAACTGGAAGAGGTGCTTCCCAAATACCTTGACGTGGACGAGGTCATCTGGTTCTTAGCACTCGACAACGTCTTTATGGATTCCGACGGCTATTACAGCCGCGGTAGCGATTACTACCTTTATAAAGATGAAGATGATGTCTTCCACCTTGTGCACTATGACAACAACGAAACATTTGGTGATACTGGTCGTCGGCGTGGTCGCGGCGGTCGCGGCGGTCGCGGCGGACCGGGCGGACCTGGCGGACCGGGCGGACCTGGCGGACCGATGGATCAAGGTTCGTTTGGACCTCCGTCGAATGAGCAAGAGATGATCAAAGAATTTGATACGAACGGTGATGGCCAGTTAAGTGAGATAGAACTCAGAGCGTTTCATGAGAAAATGAGACAGCAGCGCGATGAAATGGGTGGCCGTGGTGATCGTGGTGGCCGTGGCGGTCGTGGTGGTCGTCGAGGGCGCGGCGGTGATGTCATGACGCAACCACCATTGGCGTTTGAGAATGAAATGGATATTCGTCCACTGGTGGTTCGAATACTTGCGGTCAAGCAATGGCGTGATCTCTACCTCGAGCGTGTCAAGTTACTGGCTATGGAAGAACTTGATTGGGAAAAACTCGGTGGGCGCATTGCTGTCTGGAGAACACTTATTGCAGAGGATATCGAGCAAGATCCTTTCCTCAATGGTCGGACATCGTTTGAAGCAAGTCTTGATGGACCAAATCAATCATTGAAGACAAATGCTGAACAGCGACGTAAGTTCCTTCTTGAACATGAGTCATTTCATCCAGCGATTTCTGATGACAATCCGAAAACAATAGAAGTTGAAGACGCATTGCCTGTTCAATGAAGTGGATCACCTTGCAAGAACGTCCATGCTTTATATAAGTGTCTTGTTTTTGTTTTTAGTGATTCTTCTATGGACATCAGTCATTACGCCCTAGGCTGATCGACAAGTCGCTATTTTTTGGCGTGAGTTAACATTTATAGAACGAACGAATGCTATCAAAGCACCCTGCTAGTCACCACTCAATCTTTAATCAGTTGACCAGGAATCGAGACTTGGGCCAAGGAACATCGCTCAGCAGAATGGTCTCCATCGCAAGAGCTAGTATGGCGACAATCATGAACTCGCAGCATGAGTGAAGTCTCACATAGTCCAGTTGCCAAGCAGTCTTGCCTTCCTAGGCCCGCTCCTGATCGGCTTCTGAAATTTCATGACCCAAGTTTAACAAAGTCGATATCTGACAGGTGTTCCAAACATCTAGATATGGCCGTGGAAAAATGCAGACAAAGAAATTCGATATGAACAGTTGGTGTCTTTGTATTCCAACATTAAATAGACCTGACGTCTTAGTTAAGTCAATTAGACAAGCTGTTCAACAAACACGCCCCCCAGGGCAAATTGTAATTGTAGATGCAAGTGATGATTGGGAATCAACTCGTCAAAAGATACAGGAATTGATTCCAGACTCATTGCCTATTGAGCTTCGCTATGTCCCATGTGAAATTCGCTCGTCAACCACACAAAGAAATTTAGGTGCTGACAATTGCACGCAAGACGTCATTTTTTTCTTTGATGATGATGCATACATGCATCATGACTGTGCCGAAAATATTATGAGTATTTATGATGCAGATCATGAAAACAAAGTGGCAGGCATAGCGGGAAAGCACATATCACAGGATCCAACGGCGGAAGACGGTTCAAACATTGCGAGCAAAGACCAAGTTAAGCAAAGTAAAAATATTCGCATGTCTCTTATGCATCAATTTCGGAAGACGTTTTTTGGTCGATGGTTCATGGATAAAGTTTTGTTTCATAGTATGAGCGATTTATTCATTATGTATGATGAGCCAAGGGTAAGAGATATTCCGCAAAAGCTTAAAGGTTTTGGTGTAAGGTCAACGCCATTTTTGCATGGTTTTTCAATGACTGTACGAAGAGAGGTCGCAGTCAAAGAGCCTTTTGAACCAATGCTTCGTTATTACGCGGCCTTCGAAGATCTCGATGCGAGCTATCGATATGCTAAACATGGACTTCTATTAAATTCTGATAATGCAACTGTACAT
>CALCOW010000142.1 GCA_937899935.1 uncultured Phycisphaerae bacterium | reverse complement strand
GAAACACAGGACGAGGGCCGCCGACAAGGTCAACGTCTAGAACATGTCCAAGTGGGTTGATACCACTACCAAGAAGTGCCATTTCAGGCGGGCTCCATCGGTTGTACCGCCTCTGACTGGGGTTGGACACCACGAAGGTGTGAAGCGCAGACCCAGGTTTCGCCGGTGAGAAGGAAGAACCAGGAAGTTAAGAAAGACCCGAAGACTCCGAGTTGGTTGAAATCGGTCGCGAAGTATACCAATAAGGAGATCACCAGGGTGAGCATCATGCGGAGGATTGTGCCCATCATCCACAGCATGACCCAAAGTGAAGCAGGGCGCTGCTGGTGGGGGCGGACGAGGGCGAGAAAGACGATCGTTGGCACCAGCACGACACCGGCCTCATAGATCCCCGCTAAATACATTTCACCGGCATTTTCCGGTCTCAAGAGCCACACAATTAGGGCATAAAGGAGATATCCCAGTAGCGGTGCTATGAAAGAGAGGGTCCAGAGTGCTCTTGCTGGCAAGGTACACCAGGGACCTGGGAATGTGCTCACAGGTCTCTTGATCGCCGCCGGGATAGGCTGGGCTTCGCAAGTGTCTTTGGAAATTGTCTCAGACAACTGAGTGGTACCTCTATATGAGCCAGTCTTTTAGGAATCCGAAGCGTCTTCTTGCTGCTCTTTGTACTCGCTGACGGCCTGCCGATTCGCTGAGACCGCAATCTTGATCGCACTGACCATGGCAATAATCAACCCAAGGACGGTGCCGACGATGATCCATGTGTCCTTGGTGCCCGTTACGACATCGATCAGCCACCCAATGAGCAAGCCAGCGACGATTTCGCTGGCCATCGTGAAACCCAAACCAGATAGTCGCCACATTCGGTTTCTGGCCGGATTCGGCTCGTTCTTACCAGTCGGTTGGGACACCATGATCTGGCCGTTGTACCTACTTCCGGGCGACGGGCCAAGGGGGGACCGCATCTATGTGAAAATTTTCTCAAAGTAGCTGGATTACTGGGCTTCAGGCGGGGCAAGGGTGGTTAGATGGGTATGATCCTTGATATGACTGATGGCCAGCCCAAATACATCGATGTGACGCCAAAGCCGTTGAGCCGCACCGATGGTCTTTTTTTGCCGGCGGTTTTTCGCGGTCTAGGTACAACGATGCGTCACTTTTTGACCAATGTGGGGCGAGATGGCAAGAATAAGGACAACCTCTGGGTGGTCCAGTACCCCGAGGAAAAACGTGATGATCGGCCAGTCGAGGAAGGCGGCCAGTACCGGCCGACATTCCGTGGGGTGCATCGCTTGAACCGCGATGAAGATGGACGTGTCCGTTGCGTCGCCTGTTTTATGTGCTCGACGGCTTGTCCCGCCAATTGCATTCACATTGTTGGTGAGGCAGCACCTTGGGACGACCGAGAGAAATATCCCAAGCAATTCGATATCGATGAACTGCGCTGTATTTACTGCGGCATGTGCGAAGAAGCATGTCCGGTTGATGCGATCGAACTTACACCTCGCTATGAGATCGTTGGCCTCTCACGCCAAGAGATGATCTTCGACAAGCAAAAGTTGTTAGAGATTTACGATGCCACGATCGATGAAAAGCCAATGTAATTAGCGATCGCTCCAGAACCGCGGGCTTAATAAAACCAATAGTGTGAAGATCTCAAGGCGCCCTAAAGTCATCCAGAGGCATAGGAGCAGTTTGCTGGCGTTACTCATCCAACCGTAATTATCTAAGGCGCCAACGGCCCCCAAGCCAGGTCCGACGGTGCACAGTGTGGCAAGCGAGGCCGACGATGCTGTTGTAAATGTGCATGCGTCGTTGCCTCCCTCAAAAAGCATCAATAAAACTGCACCAAGTACAAAGAGCAACACAATGAGCACTAGGTATGCCAAGGTGCCAAGCTTAAGCTCATCGTCAATGGTGATGCCTGCAACTTTTAACGGTCGAACGACATTTGGGCGGAACACCCGTTCAATCTCAGCCAGGATGACACGCAGGGCAATCCAGATTCGGGCAATTTTGATGCCACCAGCGGTCGAGCCTGCTGAGCCACCGATGAACATCAATGCAATGATTGTTGCGGTTGCTAAGAAGGGCCAGTCATTGAAATTGTCAATGGTGAAACCCGTTGTTGTTTGTTGTGAGATGGCGGTAAAACCGCCATGCAGTAATGAGGAAGCTGCAGTCGGCTGGATGGTGCTTCCATCGCTCGTGATAATTGATGTTTGTGTTACCCATAAGGTGCCAGAGACGATGAGTACACCTGCGATGAGGATGCCGACGTAAACACGCAATTCAGTATCGTGCCAGATTGACCTTACTTTGCCGCGAGCTGCGGCAAAGTACAGAACAAAGTTAGCGCTCGCAAGCACCATGAAAACCATGGTAATGATATCTATGGTTGGTGAACGGTAACCGCCTAGGCTCGAATTATGATTGCTAAACCCACCAGTAGCAACGGTTGTAAAGGCATGGCAAAAGGAGTCGAATAGTGACATCCCAGCAATCAACAATGCAATGATTAATAAAACGGTCATGCCCATGTAGATGAGCCAAAGTATTCTCGCTGTTTCACGTATATGTGGGCGAACACCTTCAGGATCTGGACCAGGTGCTTCAACACGAAACAACCGTTTGCCTCCAACGCCCATTAATGGCAGGACGGCAACAAACAAAACCACAATTCCTAAGCCGCCAAGCCACTGTGTTAGGGCTCGCCAAAGCAAGAGGCTATGTGGTATCGCCTCAATGTCTGTGAGTACGCTCGCGCCTGTTGTTGAGAGGCCACTGACCGCTTCAAAGAAACAGTTGATGTAATTATTGAAAGGATGATCGACGGGGTTGTTTGTCTCGATCAGTGACCAAAACAAATATGGGAGAGCTGCCAGTAAACTGCCCACCACCCAAGCCGCGGCAACAAGCAACAAAGCTTCCCGTCGTCCAACGGGAAGCTCTCGGTGCCGTGTTATTCCAGCGATCGCCTGCTTGTTGTTTAAGCGATTCATATGTGTGCCAACAAGCCAGCAAAGGTAGCCTATGACAGCACCAATACCCGTAGTAGCAAGCAGCGCCCATTGAGCAGCAAGTTCATAGTCAAAGTCGAGTGACCAGCGAATAATTGCCCAAACCCATATGAGTAACATGATGCCACTGAGCACCACGAGAAGCCGCCCGAGTTGACGCAATATGAACGCGTAGTTCACGAGAGGTTGCCTCGTACACCAAAGCGTTTGCGTAAGGGTATTTCTTGCCCATGAGGCGCCACGACTAAAAGGATGTCACCGGCCTGGATGGTTTCTTCTGCCCCCGGAACAAACACTTGATCCCCTCGATCAACAACCACAACCATGCCACTATCA
>CALCOW010000141.1 GCA_937899935.1 uncultured Phycisphaerae bacterium | reverse complement strand
CTTATTACGACATGCGAGAACGGCACGGTGATGATACGCCGACGGAAGATCCATCGCTGATCGAAGGCTACAAGGAGGTCGTTTCTTATCTGCAAGCCGCTCAGAAAAGTGCCGACGCCAACTTGTATCCAGAAGCAATCATTGATTGTCAGCGATTGACGGCTTGGGCGGAGTACTTCCAGGGACACTGGGCTGCTGCTGCTGCTCTCTTTGAGAGCGTTGCTGATCAGCAGCGACCTCCAGCCTCTGCCGATGCGCATTGGATGACCATAGTGTGTCTTGATTTATTGCAAGGTGATACGTCTGATGAGGCTGGCGCAGAGCACCTGGAAAAAGTCGTTCGTTCTTTTTTATACCTCTATCCTATGGATGATCGTTCTGGGCAGTTGGTATTGCATCAGGCCTTGAATGAAACAAATGTGTCCATCGAATCAGTTCAACGCCTTCTGAACATACCCTATGACAGTGAAATCTATGAACAAGCACAACGTCGTGCTGCGCAAATGCTCTATCAACTGTTCCGTGAGTCATCTCCGCCTGAACAAATTGAATTTGCAACAGAGTACTTAGCGATAGCAGTTCCGATGATCACCCAGAATGCACAAGATGTTGATGGGATGAGTAAGGTGGATCTCGATCGACTCATTGCACGATGTCGTCGCGTGCTCGATGTCGCGCTCACGGAAGGGGTACGGCGCCTGACTGCGGCGCGTCAGGCGTTGGGCATCTTAGATATCGAGAGCATCGCACAGCAAATAGAATTATCCGATGTCGCAGATGAGTTGAATTATCTGAGACTCAAGGAAAGACTGCTCAGCGATGACTTTGATATGGCGGGTGATTTGGCGCAGCGTCTTTATGAGGCAGATCCAAAAGGTCTCTGGTCACGCCAGTCCGCGCGTCTTATCTTTCGTGAAGCGGTCAATCGTCTTCGTGATGCAAGTGATAAGCGTGCGGCAGACAATATCGTCATGATCTATGGGGTGCGTATTCTTGATGAGTATGGAAATGATCCTGAGGCTATTCAGAAGCCCAGTGTGCGTCAGTACACAATAGATGTGGCACGCAGTGCTCTTCGTATTTGGGAAAGAAGCCAAGATCCCGCAGCCGGGCAACTGGCGCAGCAACTGTTTGCCAAATTGCTCAAAGCGTATCCCAAAGAGCGTTCTTTCCTGAGGGCGACCGCAGTTTTGGAGCAGTCACAGGGCAACTCCTCAAATGCACTTGCTGCCTGGCGCCGATTACTTAATGGTCTGCCAATGGACAGTGAGGGCTGGTACGAAGCCAAGTATCAGCAGATTAAGATTTTGGCTGAAGATGATCCCGAAGCTGCGAAAGAGGTGATGCAGCAGTTCAAGGTGCTGCACCCGAACATGGGACCAGAACCTTGGTCTCAATTGATGAAAGAGCTTGATGCAGATCTGAATGTCATTCCAGTGCCACAAGCAGGTGGTGTTTGATGAAAGATCGTTCTGCGGAGAATCCTTTTCAGATTTTTTTGGGTTTGAATGAAGATGCGTCTGAACGGCAGCTTCTTGGTATCGATGAAGGGCCACTGACCGTCGACATGATTGAATTGGCGCTGCGCCGTCGTCTCATGACCATCTACCGTCACCCCCAGGGGCGCTCATCGAAAGCTGACACAGTCAAGAAGCGACTCAGGCAAGCAGGGCTTGTCTTGAGGCGGCATGTGACGACCAAAGAGCAGATACAACAAGCAGCCTCAGCTCGAGCTCAGCATGTATCTGCTCGCGTCCGTGAGCCAATGAGGCGTGTGGCTGCCTCGCGTGCCAGTGCCTCTCATCAGCCTCAGTTAACTGAATTTGATCGCATGGTGCTCGCCGTTCTGATCAGCAATGGTGGATGGAATAATGCAAGTCGGGCCAAGCTGATCGCGTTGGCGGCAGCCCATCGTGTGCCAGTCGAAGCGTTGGGTAAAATCGTGACAGGCTTAGGCCAATATGCTCGCTCGGGCTCCGGCTTAATGGCTCAGACAATGCAAGGTACAGATGTTGATCCACTCTTATCGCGATCGGTTGTTTCGCCGAACAAGGGCAGTACAGCAGCTTCATCTGACTACATTTCGCGAGCAATGAATGCCACACTGAGCGCTTTTTCTCCAACAGATACTGGTTCTGTTGTCCGATTTGTAACGCTGTTTGCGCTCATTGTCATCTTAGTTGGTGTTGTTGTGATGCAGTGGATCGTTGCTGCAGATGACAAGCAGCAGGCGGCCACACGCTACGCCACGCCCGATCCAATCACAACTTCAACCACAGGGGGGCTCGATGGGAAATCGCAAATAGGCAAAGAGCCAAAGCGATGGTTAGCTCAGTTCGATCAGCGTCCGACATTCCGTGGAATGGTCGCGCCACCTGCCGCAGCCGAGGCGGCGGATGAGGCTTCTCTTCTTGAGGCTACTCTGGAGCAGCTGGCCGCTGACATCAACCCTGGTTCCGCAATTGATAGTCAGTTTTTGAGCCTGTGGTCTGCGACCATTGAAAAAATATCGATCGGCTGGCTACTCATGGACGGTGGTACCCGATATCGCATTGCCAATGGGGTGACAGATGTGCTTTTAGCCACTCAAGCCGATCCAGAGATGATTCAAGAGCTCATTGATCGCCTTGCACCGCAGCAATTCGCGGTCAACACACCGTTTGAACTTTGGTCAGGCGCCTGGCGAGCAGGTATGTTGGGAGCATTGGCTGGAAGTGATGTGTTAGCACCCACAATTGTGCAAATAGCCCAGCGCCAACTGACGGTATCTCTTTTGGGACTACCGCCGACTTTGCGAATTGGCTTTGAAAGCGCGGCGCGATGGTGGCTGGACTCGCATATAGAAGAACTGTCTCAGAGCAACGAGAATCGCGAAGATAGTTTGGATCGCTGGGAGGCCTATCTGCGCGGACATCAAGCATTAGTCCTGGGTGCCGTGGCTGGTACAACGCACGCATCTGAAAAACAGAATTCTCTGCTACGAGCATTGCGATCATTACTTCGGGAGAGCACTGATCTCGGTAGGCCTGGTCCCTCACAAATGGTTGTGGGGCGATTGTTAGAGGAGATCGATTTCAAGAATAGCCTT
>CALCOW010000140.1 GCA_937899935.1 uncultured Phycisphaerae bacterium | reverse complement strand
CCCGGCTTGTAGATCAGCAATAAAGCGGTTGTATTTTGAGAGCGCTTCGGTCGATGGGCCATTTTCCGTGTACGACCCAAAGTAGTGCTGCTTGCCTTTATGTAAACAAAAAGCCCGATCATTGGTTCGGTGGCGCTTAAGTTTCGGCATGTTGGCTTGTTTTGACATCTGCGATAGCTCCTTGAAAGTCCATGTTGATCAACACGGTTCTCAAGAACTCTCGCGGACTACCGTAGTCCGGTTCGTCGTAGTAAACGACGAAGTTCTCTTTACTTACGGCAATGGGCGATCCCAGACTCGAACTGGGGACTTCTTCGGTGTAAACGAAGCGCTCTAGCCAACTGAGCTAATCGCCCGGAGTGTGTTCTTCCGGTGAGACCGGATTATTGTACAAGGTGATTGGTCCTGCGGCGATGGGTGCCTATTCGCTAAATTCAGTGCCGCAATTCCAGCAGACGGCGAAGTTATCAGGCACGATCTCATCACAGGTCGGGCACAGCGATTCGCCCACCTCGGAGGCCTCGGTTGGGCTGGCGGTCGCTGCATCGGCCTGGTCAGAGGTCAGCGATGCAAGGTAGGCGCGAGCCGCCGATTCGTGTCGCTTTCCAACCCAGAGCTCAACAGCCCCGGGGGAGGTAAAGAAGGCGATGCCAGGGTCAATCAGATCTCCGGTGACATTGGCGGGAATGCCGATTTCAGCTAGGGCGTTCTTCAGGACGTACGCATGGGCACTGTCGTCCGTGCGCACAATAGAAACCAGTGGCCCTGGATCAGAGTTAAAGGTACTGGGGTCGTGTGGGTTAAAACGCAAGTGACAGTTTGGGCAACGATCGACGGGAAGGTCATGAAGATCATGACCACAGTCTGAGCAGAACATGAGGTGAGGCAGGGGTGTCATGCTTTATTGGTTCTGTATCCAGGTGAGCATTTCATCAGCAATAAGCTTGGGGTGTTCCCAGCCACACGTATGGCCAGCATCAAGCATCACCAGGCGTGAACCGGGAAGTGACTGCGCAATGAACCGAGCTTCATCGCTATTCACCAGCGCATCATGGGTCGCGCCAAAGACAAGCGCCGGTACCTTAATGTGGAGATGAAGATCATCAACACTTGGTTGATTAAGAATGGCATTGATATGGGTTCGCGTGATGTCAGGCCCAATCTTGTTTCCCATGTCCATCATGCGTTGGATTTGTGCCGGGCTGACGGTGTTCGGGTGGAAGCTCTTGGCGGTCATCTCGTGAACTTGGTCGGGCCGTGGTGGGCTGGCCTCCATCAGAGCCAGGGCATTGTTCAGATATGATTCAAGCTCAAGGCGGCGGCGAGCCCAGGTGGTCAGCAAAATCAGTGTGGAAATCCTGTCCTGAGCCATGGCAGCGACCCTTTGAGCAACCCAACCACCCATGGAGCCACCTACCAACACCGTGGGGCCGATAATGCGGTCAATCACGGTTTCAGCCATCTCAGTAAGGGTTTTGGCCTCAGAGATATCCACAATCGATCCACGCATGTCTGGGGGTAACTCATTTTGGATATCGGCGTAGTAATCCCCATCACAACCCAGCCCGGGTATCCATAGAAGGGCGGTTCCTGGCATGTCGGCATCTCCGGGTTGAGAGCGAAAAGGAGTTCTTGGGGCGGGTCGATTTCCATTTTAGGCTCTGGAAGGCTCTTTTTTGGGTCTCTGGTGCACGGTCATCATTTTTCTTGGAAAAGAGCTGAGGGGTGCAGGGGGTTTTGTTGTTGTCACTTATGAGGCGGGACTCAACCGCCTCCTTCCAATGAACTTCACCGAATACCTCTCCACCCGAAAGGACTTTCCCATGACACGTTTCACCACTAAAGCCATGACCGTTGCCAGTATGTTCTGTGTTGCTTGTGCAACAGCCTTTGGTGCACCTGACTCTGTAAGTGAATCAAACAAGCCACTGAAAGAACAAGCATCCGAGGCGGCAGCACCAAGCGCACAAACGCTCTATGGATTCAATGGTTTCGCCAAGCAAAGTGCATGGAACCCACTTCATCCAGTGTGGGGCAAGTACACACCTGCTGCTGAATCGTACAGTGACCACTTTGGAGTTGATAGCATGCGACCCAATTTGCAGCCTGTCAATGAAAGTGAAACCTCGTCAAAGAAGACTCAGGATAGTGAACAACTGTCTGCCGTCGATCGAAAAGAAGCTCCTTCAAATATCCTTGGTGACTGCTCTGGTCCGATCTCTTCACCCAACAAACCAATGGAATGGACCAAGCCATCGAAAGAAGATAATGGCGCGGAAATGGATAGCCCAAGTGGACTCAGCGCTATGTACATCCCAGGTTTAGGCCACTTCGAAGTTGCTGATAAGAAGTAAGCACACAACAAGCCAAGCCAATAAGACAAGGTCGCCCTGCCTAAGCAGGGCGACCTTTTTTTTGTGCTCTGGTCAGAGCAAGTACTTACTGTGACTTCATCTGGCCACGTCGGGAGACGGGCTTGAAGACGGAGGCTCGAATGTAAT
>CALCOW010000139.1 GCA_937899935.1 uncultured Phycisphaerae bacterium | reverse complement strand
AAGCCATGCTGATCTGCGCGCGATCCGTGATTCAATTCGAGAATCACCTCCAGCAACGCCTGAGCAAGCCAGCGCGCTTGCCGATGAGCTCGCCGATGCCATTGCCAATGCATCAATTGATGAAGAGGCCGCTCTCGGTGATGCATACCAGGAACTGATTAATTTGCATCAAATGCTCGATCAGCCTGAACTGGCACTAAAAACAGCCAATGACTACTGCATATTTGTTGAGCAGACAACGCAACCACTTGGTTGGTTTCAACATCGGGTCGCCTATCACTCAGGCTACCTCATTGCACTGCTAGAACCGAATGTGACAGCTAGTGAAGGTCTCAACTTTCTTGCACGTCTACAGGCCTTTTATGAGTCTTATCAGGGCCCAGAAGATCTCACATCACTGTGGACAAAGCTAAATGAGTCTCGCGCAAAGCTCTTTGAGCAAAAAGCCAATCAAACAAGTCGTCGCTTAGGTGGCGAATCGGCCGTTGGGAATAATCCCAATGCGGCATCGCTCGTCGCATCTTTGATGGCTCAATCAACTGATTACATGCGAAAGTACGCTGATACGCTTATTGAGTATCAAATGCCAGTCACCGACATTGAGAATGCGCTCTCAAAAACAGGTGTGCTGGCGACCAAAACTGCTGAGCTCTATGAAGTCAGCGGTAACTTGGAACAAATCATCACATATCAAGCTATTGGACAAATGGCGTTTAATGATTTGTTGACGATGGTATCCGACGGTGATCTTTCAGAACTGAGCGGCCAGGACATGGCCCGTATGTTCAAGCTGGCCTTTGACAGCGAAGAGAATGCAGATCAAATCGGTGATCTCATTCATGAGCTTATCGCACTTGGTATGCCAAGTGAAAACAATAAAGGCTTGGCATCGCGTGTAGAAATGGCTGGCTATGCGTTAGAGCACAAGAATCCTCACAAGGCCCGGGCTATGTTTGATCTTGTCCTTGATCTTGAGCAGGCTTGGTACCCTGATGACTACCTAACGCGCGATATTTACCACCAAGGCCTCATATATGGCGTTCGGACATCACTGGAAATCGGTGATCTCGAAGAGGCCATTTGGCGGCTCAACGCCCTACACGAGGTGGCGAATTTTTCACCCGTCGTCAGAGAGTTTATTGCAGGCCTGAATGACCAAACTGTGCGAGCAACACTAGACGGCACAAATGGAAGACCTGACATAGCATCAACATCACTGGACCCATCTGGTTGGGCACCTGAGCGCAACTGGGCCTCGCAAGCCAACAGCCAAACCCAGCCCACTTCAACTGTCGAATCAACACCCTCTCCCACGCCGGCCAATGTGGAATCCCCTGCTGCCAATCAGTTCACAGAGACATCTGCCACCGCGGCAATACAGATTGAAGAAGACTCCGACTTCGGCTGGTGGATCACCATCGCCATCATTGTGTTATTGGCGATCATCGGTATCTCTATCGCAAGGCGCGTGTAGATGAGATCTCTTTATCCATTCGTCTTCTTAGTATTCTGCGTATCCGCTTCGATGA
>CALCOW010000138.1 GCA_937899935.1 uncultured Phycisphaerae bacterium | reverse complement strand
TAAGCTGGCGTCATAGCCCCTAAGAAGCCGGATGGCCTTGAGCCTCCAAGCTACAGAGGATACTGGGCCATATACTGTCCCGACTTATGGATCGATCTTTCTGGCATTTTTCGCGACAGATGTTTCGCTATCGCAGCACGATTGTGTGGGCGATCGTCTTCGCATTTATATCAGCGGCAGGACTCGGGGTGGGGCTTGTTAGTCTTGGGCCTGTCGTCGCTGAAATTGCCAATCCTGATGCAGCTAATTCCCTGCGAGCGCAGGCTATAGAATTCAACGCTGCTGATCACTTTCTTTCGGTGCCCGATTGGTTAGTAGGGATCCTACCGACCGATCCTTTCAACGGTGTTTTATTCATGATGGCCTTTCTAGCCATCTTGACGGTGATTGGTGGCCTGGCCAACTTTCTGCATCTCTACTTAAGCAAGCTCGTGATCATTCGTACCATCGCCAATATTCGCCAAGATGCCTTCGACAAAGTTATTGCCATGCCGCTTGGACGCATCATCAGTCGTGGTCCATCTGAATTCATTGCAAGGCTGATCCGTGATTCGACCGCTTTGCAAGTTGGATTTAACTCACTCTTAAGCCGTGCGCTGGCGCAGGTAACCAAGGGTGTCGCCGCGCTCGTTGCCGCGATTATCATCGATTTTCGGTTGGTTCTTGTCGTGATCGTTGTTGGTCCCTTCTTGATGTATTTCCTCCGAAAGATTGGCAAGCGTATTCGACGAGGTACGCGCGGATCACTTGAGGCCCAAGAAGACCTTCTGCGGGTGGCAAGTGAATCACTCCAGGGAATGCGCGCGGTGAAGGCAAACACTGCGGAGGCTCGCTCAAGTGAACAGTTCAATTCCGGCAATTTACGGGTGGTCAAGAATGAATCCAAGGTAGCGCTTATGCGAGCTCTATCATCGCCAGTTGTTGAATGTCTCTCTGTATTCGTAGTGGGCGTGCTCGCCATTATTGCTGCCTCACAGATTATTAACGGAACACTTGATTTTGACCGCTTCTTACTCGGCATTGCGACCATCGCAATTGCGGGAGCTTCGTTCCGACCATTAGCGGGATTGGTCAATGAGATTCAGGCTGCGAGTGCTCCAGCGAAACGACTGCAAGATATGCTTAGTGAGCCAGCAGAAGTCGCACCAGGCACCAAGTTGCCCGTGTTGGCTCGTCACAGCCAGTCGATTCAGTTTTCAGATATCTCACTGACCTATGCCGGGGCTGATCGAGCGGCACTCGAACAAGTGAGTGTGCGAATTCAGTTTGGTCAACGCGTCGCGATCGTTGGCCCAAACGGCAGTGGCAAGACGACTTTAGTGAGTCTGCTGCCGCGACTGATCTTGCCAGATACTGGGGTCATTAGCATCGACGGCACGGATGTCGCCCAGATCGACTTGAAGTCGCTGCGTTCCCAGATTGGTGTGGTGACCCAGGAGACAGTGCTGTTCCGAGGAAGCGTCGCTGAGAATATTTGTTTCGGTCGCGAGAATACAACCCGCCAAGAAATTATTGCGGCAGCCCAACGTGCCCATGCTGACGAGTTTATTGAGCAGTTGCCCGGCCAATATGACGCAGATCTGGCAGAACAGGGCGCCTCACTTTCTGGCGGGCAGCGGCAGCGTCTGGCGATTGCGCGGGCTATTCTCCGTGATCCTTCGATTCTGATTCTCGATGAGGCAACCAGTCAGATCGATGCCCATTCAGAAGCCATGATCAATGAAGCGCTCAGTGAATTCTGCCAAGGGCGCACCTCTCTAGTGATCGCACATCGTCTTTCGACCGTACTGAATGCAGATTCGATCATCGTGCTTGATGATGGCCGTTTGCTCGACCAGGGATCGCATGACGAATTGCTGGCGCGTTGTAGTACTTATAACCGACTGAGCCACACCCAACTCCAGACGACGACTTGAGGCGCACCATGCATTTGGTCATTGAACACTTCAAGGTCTGTGGTTGTCGCCGTTTTCGTATCTATCAAATCCTACTGCTGGCGATTGGTTTTATGACCTTTCCGATCGCTTGTAGTGAGGCTTCAGAGGATGTTGTTTCAACACCGCTTCGGATCGTTTCCTTTAGTCCCGCTTTGACGCGGACGCTTGAAGACTTGGGATTATCTGAATCGATCGTGGGTTGCACGCCATTTTGTCGTCCACATCAGCAAGACGCAGCAGTCGTCGGCGACTTGCGAGAAATCAATTATGAGATACTTGCTCGTCTTCAGCCGACGCATATTCTGGTTCAGGCCACCACCAGTGGTATTCAGCCAAAACTGCAAGCGTTGGCAGAAACCAGAGGCTGGCAAATTGGTGTTTGGCCGACGGATGATCTGCAGGACATTCGCACACTGCTTGCTGAACTGCCGGAACTCCTCGGTGGTACTGGCCAGTCCCAGTCAAATACACTTCTTGCGGCCATTGACGAAATAGGCACGAAGCGCCGAAGTTGGTCGGGACGAACTCTTGTTGTAACTGGTGGACAGCCGTTGCTGGGGTTTGGTCCCCAGACATACATGGGAGAGTTGCTGGATCGGTTTGGTGTTCCCAATGCGCTTGAAAGTGGCGATTGGATGAACTTGTCGCTGGAAGATGTGGTGAGGCTTCGCCCCCAGGCCATCATTGTGATCGGATCACAAGAAGGGCAAGCAGCGGCCACCATCCGCGCCCTCGCCAGGGATGAAGTGTTCGCCGCTCCAGTTGTTGTATTGGATCATCCTGAGGCACTTGTGCCCAGTAGTCGGGTGATTGAGGTTTCTGTTGCGTTGGCCAATTTAATCGATGAATTGGGATCAAAGAATGAGCAAACGAGCATGAGTTATGAGTAGGACTCATCGTCGGCAGCAGCATCTTTGGTGGCTACTTGGATTGTTCCTTTTGGCCATTGGTGTCTGTGTCATTCGATTGTTGATCGATCGCTCGCCTCAAGGGCAAGTCTCTTTGGCTTGGCCCCAATCGGGTCCACAAGGTTGGGCGACATTCCGATGGACCGCTATTGCGGTGGCTGCAATCGTGGGCTGCAGTCTCTCAACATCAGGAGTGATGTTGCAGTCGCTTCTCAGGAATCCCCTCGCTTCACCCTTTATCTTGGGATTGTCTTCAGGAGCCGGTTTGGGCGTCATGATTGCGATGTATGCTGCCAGTGAGATGCCAGGCACTGGAGATCAAGTGCAGGTCGATGCCTTGCCAGCACTGATCGGCGCCTTGGCAGTCATGCTTGTGGTGTATTTCTTGGCCCAACGTCGCGGCGTCTTAGATCCATTGACGCTGATCTTGGTTGGGGTCATTGTTTCTACCATCTGTGGTGCTGGCATGATGTGTATCCAATTCCTTGTGCCAACGGGCACCCGTGGCGAATTCATGGGCTGGCTGATGGGTTCAATTCCTCAGTTGGTGGCCGGGCCTACATTGATCGTGGCAGGAAGCATTGCTCTTGGTGGTGTTGTTTTTGGCGTTCTCATGAGCGCCTCCATGGATGCGGCCTCATTGAGTGATGCAGAGGCGCGTAGTGTTGGATTGCGAATTGGTTGGCTGAGGCTTCTTTTGTTTGGTGTTGCCG
>CALCOW010000137.1 GCA_937899935.1 uncultured Phycisphaerae bacterium | reverse complement strand
ATTGCGGCTAAAGTCTTCAGGGGCGAGACAACCTATAGCTCAAAGAACAATATTATTGATGAGAATATTGTGGCTCTTTATGAACCCCTGATAGAGCATGCAAGTCAGACTATTCTCTTGGAAACGGCATCTTCGACGTATCAGTATCGTCAAATGACCGAGAGATATGCCCGAGAACTTGCATTACTTCGGCTGACACACCCTCTTTATAGCTTTGATGACATTACGTTCCGTTTGCGCGTGGCCAATGTACTGGGTCGTCTTCAGGCGATGTATTTCAAGCTCGATGGCTCGATTGATCACTTGTTGATAGATGAATTTCAAGACACATCATTGCAGCAATGGCTCGTGCTACGGCCGCTTGCAAAAGAGGTTGCAGCGGTAAGAGAAGGTTCGGAGAGAAGCTTTCTCTGTGTCGGAGATCCGAAGCAAAGTTTGTATTCATTTCGTGGAGGGTGTGCTGAGTTACTCGAAGCACTACCAGAAGAGTTGCCAGCATTGACTGATGCGGTCGAGTCGATGGATGTCAGTTATCGATCTTGTCCTGCCGTTGTCGATGTTATTAATGATGTCTTCGAAAATATTGCGAGCAATCCTGTATTCGCAGATGTCGAAGCAGGAGTAAAAGCAGCACGAAAATGGCAAGAGATGCACTTTTCGCAACATACCACGGCCCCATCTCGGCGTGAGCAACAAGGCCTGGTGCAATTGGTGACTTGTACTGAGGAACAAACGCCAACCCAGAAGGCTGCTGAGCTTGTGCGGCAAGTTGTTAAAGAAGCGCCGGACGCAACTGTTGGTGTGCTCTTCCGTAGTAATTCGAAAGGTGAAATTGCATCGTTTATTGATGATCTATGGACAGGTGATGAACCGATTGCAGCCAGTGAGCGAGGTGGGAATCCGTTAACAGATTCAGTGGCCGTAACTCTGATGACGTCGCTGTTGAGTATGATCGATCAACCGGGCTCAAGTACAGCTCGTTTTCATGTATTGACGTCACCACTACGGTCAGAAATTGTGGGTGATTCCAATGATGTAGACCAAGCCGTCGCGGCCTGGATAACCCAGGCACGGAGGTCATTGGCGGAAGAAGGATACGCACACTCAATTCGAAAATGGTCGCAACCTCTTGTGCCATTGCTTGATGGGCATGACCAACTACGGATGAGTCAGTTATTGCGATTTCTTACTGACGACACGTTTGTTCCGGGCATGCGTCCAAGTGAGGTGGTTCGTCACATTAAGAGCACGCGAATTAGTAATCCTCGAACAGCTCGTGTTCAAGCGATGACCATTCATGCTTCCAAAGGTCTCCAGTTTGATGTTGTTATTTTGCCTGATTTGAATGGAACGCTTGTACGTCCATCGGCACTGATGACTGAGAATGATAATCCATTGGCACCGCCAACCAGAATTGCAGCTGGATTGGCGCGAGAACTATGCCCGATCGATCAGACACTTGAAGCGATGTATGCCAGTACCTACGGACATGCTATCAGCGATGCTCTTTGTGTTCTCTATGTAGCAATAACAAGGGCTCGTTATGAATTGCACATGGTTCTTAAGCCCACGAAGCTCAGTAAGAAGAAAGTAGGGAGCACGAGTGCAGACTTACTTATGTGTGCGCTCATAGGTGATTATCATGCTCCACCTAATGCAGTGCTGTATCAACATCCACCACCCGCAGAAAAGATTATCAGTGCGGGCCAGCCCACGGCAAAAATCATTGGGGGCGCTTCGGGGGACCGAGAAGCGTCTGTGGTTACAGAAAGTCGTAGGGTGACATCACGCCTGACACTGTCTACAGAGACAGCCCATCGGCGGGGTTTGGCAAGTGTCAGCCCATCAGAGCTTGAGGGCAGCACTGTTGTACAAGGCAATCAAGTACTTCAGCCACGACGAGCAGCAACCCTTGATCGTGGAACAGCGATACATGAATGGTTGAGTGATATTGAGTGGTTTAAGACCGCGCCAACCCAAGCGCAGTTGATGGCACGATTGGATGGCCACCATATCGAGCCGGCACGACTCCAAAAGTGGGCTGATGAGTTTCTTAAGATGTTAGACCAACCCACGCTACAAGCACTGTTAGCAATGCCACCTAAACAGTCGAAGAGCACCCAGGTGGTGCGCAATGAGCAACCCTTTGCTGTCAAAGTGCCGGCGGGTACGAAGTTCGCTCATCGCACGATTCGTCTGGAAAATCAATTGAGTGGCATTATTGACCGTTTGGTTGTTGAGATTGAAGGCGATGGTATCGTGGCAGGGCACATTATCGATTTCAAGACAGATTTTATTGACGACAACAATGCAGAGGCAGTTGATATTCTGGTGCACCGCTATGCACCACAGCTCGCGGGGTATCGCTTTGCTGCGTCGCGTTTACTTGGTCTTGATGTGAATGCAATCAACACATCGCTGATGTTGCTTCATCGTGATCTTCACGTCCCAGTCGACGTCGATCGATTTGCAACAGAATCGTAAATTACCGATCAGCCATGAGACGCTCGATGTCATCAATCGATTTAGGAATCGCTTCCGAGAGATTCTTAGAACCACTGTCGGTGATGAGAATGTCATCTTCGATTCGAATGCCGATCTTTTCATCAGGGAGATAGATCCCTGGCTCGATGGTGATGATGGCGCCAGCCTTGAGTGGACCCTCGGGCGTAATGTCATGGACTTCCAGACCAAGATGATGACCGATGCCGTGAACGAGGTAGTCGCCGTAGCCGGCTTTCTCGATCACACCACGCGCCGCTTGGTTGAGTTCAGTAAAGGTGACGCCGGCGCGGGCAATTGCGATGGCCGCTAACTCGGCTTCAAGCACGATTTCATAGATTTCTCGTTGTCGATCAGTGAATTTTCCATTGGCGGGGATGGTGCGCGTGATGTCTGCCGCATAGCCGCCATTACAAGAACCAAGTCTTGTTCCAGAATCGATACAGATGAGATCACCATCAGCAATCGGTTGGTTGTTTGCGATGTAATGAAGCACCGTTGAGTTGATACCAGCGCCGACAATAGAGTCGTAGGCAGGGCCCTGGCCACCATTGATCAAATAGGCATGCTCAATGCACGTCTGAACATCTGACTCGTTCATGCCAGGTTTCACAGAACGCATGACAGCGTCGTAACCCGTCGCTGTGATATCAACTGCTTGCTGAATAATTGCAATTTCAGATTCAGACTTCGTGGCGCGAAGGTTGGCGAGCACTTCCGCTCGATCGACAATTTGCGTTCCACAAATGCGCTGGCAGACCTCGTTAAAAAGCGCCAGGTCAGGTGACGGGGGTTGGGTATGTAGTGCAAAGGGGTGAAGGCAGGCCAGCGACTTTGATCGGCGGACAGCCTGGTTGAGGAACGTGGGAAAGCTCCCTAAACGGTAGATCGCATCAATACCCGTCGCAGTGCGCATGGCCGCATTGATCGGGTCGCGGTATCCATCCCAGTGTTCAGCCTCAGGATTCCGTGGCTGAAGGAAGAGCATCACGCGCCGCCGGGGATCGAGACTGCCCGGATCAAGCACGAGTAGGGCGCCGGGTTCATCGACGATGCCGGTAAGGTATTCAAAATGTGGGTGGGGGCGGAAGCCACCCGCATGCGCCGCAGACGGATCTGAGGCAAAAACGACTGCGACTGACCCGTCCAGGGCAGTCATCACAGCGGCTCGTCTGGCGGTCATTTCCTCAGAGGTAATTGCTTGGATAGTCATTTCATGCGCTCCTGTGCAGATTGCCCATGATACCGCCT
>CALCOW010000136.1 GCA_937899935.1 uncultured Phycisphaerae bacterium | reverse complement strand
CGCATTGCCATCAGATAAACCCCAGTACCTGGCACCCGATGCGGCTTGTCATTATTAACCTGAGTGATGAAATCTTCGAGGGGAATTTGATCTTTGCTCTGCATTCCATCGACTAACATTCGCCCACGCCGCCATGTCGTCATTTGTAAAACAAGAATCCCTGCCAGGACCAACGGGAACCATCCCCCACTCGGCACTTTAAACAAATTGGAGGCAAAGAAGGCAATGTCAACGATAAGAAAAACGGCCATCATTGGTATGACAAACCAATAACTCCATCCCCATATTTTTCGCGCCAAAACACCAAAGAGAAGTGATGTCGTCACCATCAATGCGGTCACGGCCACACCATAGGCAGCAGAGAGATTGGTAGCTGTTTGAAAACCAATCACTGTCAAAATACAAAGAATCAACAGTGCCCGGTTTACACCCGGAATAAATACTTGGTTCTCACTCTTTCGGGAAGTGTGAACGATTCGACATGCAGGCAAAAAGCCTAATTGGATCGCTTGCCTGGTTAGGGTAAAAGCGCCACTGATCAGGGCCTGTGAGGCGATAATGGCTGCAAGCGTTGCAACGACCACCATTGGATAAAGAAGCGTCGACGGCACAATCGCAAAAAATGGATTGACGGCGGCGGTCTCCTCATTCAAAAGATGGGCACCTTGTCCAAAATAATTCAATATGAGTGCCGGCCAAACAACAACGTACCACGCCAATGAAATAGACCGTCGACTGAACTGTCCCATATCTGCGAAGAGCGCTTCACCGCCTGTGATCGCTAGCACAACGGCGCCAAGAATAATAAAAGCTCGCCATGGATAGTGGCCCCAGAAAGAGATGGCATACCAAGGATTGGCTGCTTCTAAGATAGCTGGCGAGTCTGAAATACTGATCACTCCAAAAGTGGCGATCGATCCGAACCAAATCAACATGATTGGCCCAAAAACAAAACTGAGCCTCTCAACGCCATAGCGTTGACCAATGAACAATCCAACCAGGATGATGAGCGCAATTGGAATAACGAATGACTGCAAATCAGCGGAAGCGACACTAAGTCCCTCCACCGACGACAGTACTGAAATCGATGGAGTGATGACACCATCCCCATACATCAAGGCTGCACCACAAATCGCCATCATGGTGACAACAATTGCCTTCTTTGAATTACCCCTGTATTCAGCATTCGATCTTACATTGGCAAGCAAGGCAAAAATTCCGCCTTCCCCACGATGATCTGCCCGCATAATGAAGATGAGGTATTTGACAAACACCACAAGCGCCAGCGCCCAAAAGACCATGGAAAGCACGCCAAAGATGTTCTCTTCGGTTGGCTTAACCCCAATCGTCGAATGGAAGCAGGCGTGGAGCGCATACAGTGGACTGGTACCAATATCACCAAAGACAATGCCCAAGGCCCCCAGTCCAAGCAACATCACGGGACGACGCATGGAGTCGCCATCGAGGCCCTGCTTACCATTGGCCGGCGCAGGCTGCGACGCATCCCCGTTCTTGTCAGATTGGGACCCACCCTTAGAGGCTTGTTCGATCCCCGTTGAAGTGCCCGGATTGTCGTCAGTCGGCTGTGCCACGGGTGTACCTTAGCTTCTCTCGCTAACTCTGGCTCCCATGGTCCATGAGGCTCCTATCCGCTGTGGTAAGATGTGACGTGCGGTACGCCTTTTACAGCATTTAAATGACCGTTGTTTATGAGATCAAGTGGCTCCAATCCCGTGGCCCTCACTGCTGACACCGATGGTGACTGCGTTGCGATACGGCTACCGGAGCACCCTTCAGACTCGTTTGCTTGGGGCAGCCGGCTCAAAGTTAAGAAACGCCAACAAGCAGTATTAGGCCCTCCATCCGGCTGGGCCCCAGCGGGCTGGCCCACTGTTTTATTTGCTTCTGGTAACTACGATCTCACGCCATCTAACATCAGCCAACTTGCGTGGTACGCCACCCAGACAGCTGAACGCCAGGCTCCCTTCCGAGCCACACTGACCTTCCTGACAACAGATCCAATTGCAGACCTGCAATGGCAAGACAAGTTGCCTCTTTATGTCCGAGATGTTGTACTCGGCCAAATTCCAATTCGTGTACAGGCGACATTCACAGCCCTTATTAAAGATAGTTGTCGTTTCAGTCAAACGACCATGGGTGAACATCAACAATACACATGCGAAGATTTAGGACGCTTTTGCCAGGATTATTTACTGCGACCAGCAATGGTCAAAGCTGTTGAGACGCTCAATCGTCCAATTCACCTATTGCATGACTATCGCTTGGAATTAGCAGACGCGCTTTTATTTCAACTTGGAATACAGTCGCTAGCCTTGGGACTTGAAGTGACTGATTTAGACATTGGTCATATTAAGATTCCAGCCACGATTCTTAAATGCTCTACCAAGGTGGGTCCAGATCGACACATCACTCAAGCGCCTCAAAAGCATGGTTTGTATGGCACCTCACCTTCAATGGGTCTCGGTATGGTTGTACCTCGCAGTCTCGCTAAGTTGGTGCCCGACTTGCCGGGCAGTCTTCCAGAAGGAGCCGTTGTACAGCAAACAGCGCTGGATCCAATTTCCTACTTGGAGCACCTGGCCACCTTACGAGACCGCGGCCTCCTCAGTCAGTCCGAACTAGAGCAACACAAATATCGATTACTCCAATTCAAGTAAGGACGAACAATGCCTCCGCAAGGCTCAAGAAAAACAACTGCTCAAGCACGTAGCCAAATGGCGTTGGCGCTGTCGCTCGTCTCCGAGCAGTACTTTTTTGATGCGATTAAGGTATTTCGTCACGTCGCTGAAGAAGATGACACACTGGCAGGTGCCGCGCTTTGCAATATCGGATTAACGTATTTGAAGATGCGACTCTACAAAGAAGCCGAAAAAGCTTTTTCGCAAGTCATTCGGTCTTATCCAAAATCGAAACTTAATCAGACACATCCAAGCGAAGAACGTGGGCTTATCAGCGCCAAAGCTTACCTTGGCAGAGTTCATGCTCGACTCGCGCTAGATGATGTGACTGGAGCTGGAAAAGATCTCGGCAAGCTTGAATCACTAGATTCATCATATGTTGTCGATGCACAGGAACATCGCATCTCATTTCGTGAGCTGGCTGCAATGCAGTTTTGATGAAACCAAACTAGGTGCAGTGATACGTTTCGACGGCCGGCTTCACGGCTCTTGCAAACCAAAGAGGTCTACGCAAGCCACCAGGACCGGGTGCTGGACGCGTGTGTTCCATCCATTCACGGTAGATCTCCATTGAGCGATTGAGATCAACTACCACATCACCATAGACATCGTCGACACCTGCAGGGGCAAGAGATACTTGCTGATGCCAACAATGCATGCCAGAAATAGGATCCGGCTGCACAGGGAAGATCATATTCTGATGCACACCACCATCAGTCCACCAAATACGTTTGGTATCTGCATCACCACTCTTATATGGTCCAATGGCCTCAAGGCGACGAAAACGCACCTCTCCTGAAGGCCTCTCTTCACGGACCACAGGAGCGCTATTCCAACGATCGGTGGTCGCTGAATCGAAAAGCCGCCAACGACCTAGATGATGCGAACAGGCAATGATGCCTGGACGCATCGCCTCCGTCACCCAGGCGCGATTGACATAGTGACCAATCTGAGACGAAACACGTACCAATGATCCAAGCTCGATATCGAGACGTTCGGCATCCGACGGATGGATCCAAACAGGATTCGCATTTGAAAGTTCATACAGCCACT
>CALCOW010000135.1 GCA_937899935.1 uncultured Phycisphaerae bacterium | reverse complement strand
CAGGGTGCCGGCAATAAAAGCAAGCGCCATGAGTGCAAAAGCTGCAATGCTAATACACCCTGCAGCAAGACCATCCATACCATCGGTCAAATTCACTGCGTTTGAAGTGCCCGCGATCAAGAGCGTGCAGATAACAATAAATGGAATGGCCCCCAAGATGATCACACCCGCCGCAGGGGCAAGTGCTTCCGAGCCGGGGTCATACGTCCTTTGAAATGGAAGTGTCAGAACATGAGCCGCCTCTGAACCAGTCCCATTGCGATAGAGAAAGATTCCCGCCAAAGCTCCAACCCCTAACTGAAACAATAGCTTTTCCCAGGCGTAAAGACCTTCCCGGGATCCAGGCTTTCGGTGGGCGGTCGTCAACTTCAGCCAATCATCAAAACCGCCAACCACTGCCAACCACACAAGAACGAGTAAGGCAAGATGCACATACCGATTAGTCAAGTCAGCAAACAGCAGGACCGTGACAAGAATGGATCCACAGACAAGGAGGCCACCCATCGTTGGTGTGGCATGCTTGCCAGCCATGAGTGCGTTGACATCCTCACGGTAGAACTCTGGCGCATCACCTAGTTTCTGACGTTGCAACCATCGGATGGTCGGCTTGCCGCCAAGAAGAACCAACAGGAAACTAAGAACCACAGCCGCAAAGCTACGAAATTCCAATTGATAAAGAACTTGCAGTAACGAATAGAGACCCATCTCATCGAGGACGCCGTGATATCGTTCAAGCAAGTTGTAGAACATCACTGCCCTGTTCAAAGAAAGTCAATGGAGCCGAGTTTCCCGAGATTCATCCACGCATCGCACCTGACACACGACGTCAAGCAATTTCACCAATACCTTCAATCACACACTCAAGACCAATGCCACGAGAACCTTTGAGAAGCACCCAATCTTCCGGAGCCATTTGGTCACATGTCTGAGCAATCTCGATTGGGCCCAGCTCCGAGAAAGCGAGCACCAGTCGACCACTACCTTGAAGCGTCGCGGCCATCATCGATGCAGCAGGACCAACACAAACAACTTGTGCAATCCGCTTCTGTGTGTCCAACTCAATAAGCTGCTGTGCAAGCTGTTGATGAAGTCGATCACTGGCACTGCCCAGCTCCAGCATGTCGCCGAGGACGACGACCAGCCTTGCAGTAGAGGGTGCTTGCTCAAGAAAACACGCTAGGGAAGCGAGCATCGAATCTGGGTTGGCATTGTAAGCATCATTACAGACGGTCAGAGAGCCGCCGCTATGTCGTTGCACGCGTTGGATCTCAAGCCTCATTGGAGACGGACGAGCACTGGCCAGCCCAGCGGCACTCACTCGGTCAGACAAATTCATCGCCCGAGCAATCGCTAAGACAACTAGAGCATTCTGTGCATTGTGTTCCCCTGCGAGCGACAGATTGAAGCGACGGGAATGCTCAGCAGTATCTTTGACCGCAAACCAACCTGACTGAACCTGAATATCCCAGCCACGATCAACAAGTTGCAGCATGGCCTGATCTGTTTTTCCAAAACTACAGACTGTAAGCGGAAGTTCTCGCTTAAGCACTTCTGCCTTAAAGGCGTCGGGAATCACTGCGATCCCCGCAGGACGAACATGGTCCAGGAGAGACAACTTCTCTGTCGCAATTGCTTCGGGAGATCCCATGCCCGCCAAATGGGCTTGGCCGATCATCGTAATAGCGGCGATGTCTGGCTGAGCAATGGCAGCAAGTTCGGCAATTTCTCCGATGGCATTGGTGCCCAACTCAAGCACTAAATAGTCGTCTTCCGGTGAAGCCTTGAGGATCGTTAGAGGCACACCGAGATCATTATTGTAACTTGCAGCCGCCGCTGTTCCTTTGAGCTTTTTGCCAAGCACATGATGGAGCAAGTCCTTTGTTGTGGTTTTTCCGCTACTGCCCGTAATGGCAATGACGCGTGTTGAGGACAGGCATTGTCGCCAGGCGCAGGCGAGATCTCCTAAGGCGGCACGTGTATTGGCAACCTCTAAGACTCCACACGTCTCAGGCAAATCGCCTATTGCCAAGGCTCGACCAGCTTCAACAAGAACGGCCCAAGCGCCTAAGTCACACACACTGCCAATGAAGTCATGCCCATCAAAACGCTCGCCAGTGACGGCACAAAAGAAGTCGCCTGCTTTTAGGTTGCGTGAATCAGTACAGACCGCTCCTGAAAAAGCCCCGTTGACTGAACGCCGCCAAACACCGCCCGTCACTTCCGAAACCCATTCAGGAGACCAAGTTTTTGTGGCCATCAACATG
>CALCOW010000134.1 GCA_937899935.1 uncultured Phycisphaerae bacterium | reverse complement strand
TCAGTCTCGCGAGCCATAACTGGCTTCTCCTAAAACATTCAGTTGGCGTGAGCTTGGCTCATTTCTTGAAGAGACTCATCCATTAGTTGCTGTTGATCATCAACAGAGATTTCACGCTTAAGGATCTTGCCCGCCATGGTGACTGCAAGTGTCGATGCCTCAGCGTAAAGCTCGTTGATGGCCGCTTGCTTAGCGGCATCAATTTCATGCTCCGCTCGTTGCTTCATCTCTACAAGCTCAGTCGCATTTCGACTGCGCAGTTCCTCTGCAATGGATTTTGCGTCGGCGCGGGCTTTGGCAATCATCTCTGCTGCTTCATGTCGCGCGTTGGCAAGCTCACGCTCATATTCTTCAAGAGCATTCTTTGCCTGTTTGCGAGCATCTTCAGCCGATTCGATTTCGTCTTTGATCTTTCGGTCGCGATCTTCGAGTCCTTGTGTAATGCGGGGCCAAACATATTTGGCTAACAAAACAAAGGTAAGGCCAAAGACAATCACCGCTGTAATTAGCGGAAGAATCTCAATAACGACAGGGGAGTCAGAACCTCCTCCTGCAGCAAGCATCAACTGGTGCATAGCCAGAATCCTCATTCTGGTAACAACCAACTGGCACGAGCGGCTGCTCGTGCCAATTAGTGATTACCGATAGCGTTACTTGGCGCCGAGAATACCCAGTAGACCTACGACCACTGCGAAGAGTGCAACACCTTCAACAAGTGCGGCCGTAATAATCATATTGGTACCGATCGGACCAGCCATTTCAGGCTGACGTGCAATAGCGCTGACGGCGCCACTACCAATCAAGCCAATTCCAAGACCCGCACCGACAGCTGCGATGCCAGCGGCTAAGCCGCCACCGAGTCCCATGCCGAGACCACCACCACCGGCGGCTTTGCCAACGGCGACGTTTTGTTGATGTGCTTCCTCTGATTGGGCGCCAGCGCCTGCTGTATCGTCTGCATAGCCAACGGTATTGGTCATGCCGATGCCGATTAGGGTGACGGCCAGAAGGGCGATCAGGTTCTTCATTGTAAGAGCCACTTTCCTCTAGTTAGTACTTCGGTCAAAGTCGAATGCCGAATCTTGACTTGAAATGATGTCGCTAGCAATACGTACAATTCATTTCGGTTTTCAAAAACACAACTGGGGAACAACCCTAGCCATGTGCTGGTGCATCGCCATACTCCAGGGCGTGGTCAGCGCCCTTTTGTGAATCCTCATCTTCGTGTCCATGGTGGGAGAGTTGCCCAATGAATACGGTGGTGAGGAACATGAATATAAATGCCTGTAAGAACGCTACAAAAAGCTCTAAAAAGCTGATTGCAATAGCAAACAAGATCGATGGGATAGAAATTCCAATAACGCCGCCCCAGCCCAACGCGTTGTAGGCCATGTAGCCAAAGAGCGCTAAGGTCGCCATCAGCGTATGTCCAGCGACCATGTTGGCAAAGAGTCGAATGGCGAGTGCGGCAGGCTTAATAATCAGACTCATCAGTTCCACAGGAACCATGATGGGTAGCAAATACATTGGGGCACCACCAGTCAGGTGCTTGAGCCAGCCCGAAATACCAAGTTCACGGAAACCATGTACCTGGATCACGATAAAGGCGAGTGCAGCCAGACCGGCAGTCACCGCAAGGTTACTGGTAACGGTTCCTCCAAAGACCGCCCAATCCATCGCTGACTCGCTGCCCAAATCCACATCAAACAGAACATCGCTGATGTGCTGTACATCAACAAATGGGATGAGGCCAATCAGGTTGCAAACGAGGATGAAGAAGAACAAAGTCAATAAGAAGGGGAGGTATCGATTGGCATCCTTTCCGAGCACTGGGCGTACGGCCTTTTCGGAGAGGTAGATAACAATCACCTCAATAAGTTGTCCGAGGCGACTGCACGTGCGGTAACGATCGTTGCCTTCGCTATTCGGGCCAGTCGCAATCGCTCGAGCCGCTGATGTCAGTGCCCACCACAGCAAAAGCGCTGCCAGAATAAGGGTGATCATGTGCATGGTGACCAGCGGCTGATTCGTTAA
>CALCOW010000133.1 GCA_937899935.1 uncultured Phycisphaerae bacterium | reverse complement strand
GAGATTCGGGGCGCCAGTCTTTTTCTCGTGGTAGTGGCAATATGCATCTCCTCATTAGTCGGGATGCAAGTCCACTTGTCGCCGTTCTTAATGGTGTTTTCTACGCCAATGCGCCTCGTAACTATCTCATGTCGAGTGACTATGATCAGCTTGAGCAAAAGTATCCCTTTGAATACCTGATTCCCATGCAGATGGGAGATACTTACAAAGGGGCTCCTATTGTTGCGACAACAGGTGAGTACTTTACGGAATTCGAGCCAGTCATCGGACAGCAGTGGCAGCTGCATTCGGGACGCCATTTTGATGAATCATTTGAAATTGTTGCTGGTTTTGAGGCCAGTCAGCGTTTAGGATTGTCACTTGGTGATCGTATTGAGTTAACGCATGGAAGTGGATCGCCGCACGAAGACAAAGAGGGCGAACACGATCATCATCATCATCATCATCACGACGAATACTCTTACAAGGTAGTCGGTATTCTTGCGCCAACAGGCAGCGCTCATGATCGTGCTATCTATTCCGATCTTGTAAGTAGTTGGGTTATTCATGCGCATGATCGCCGTAAGCTTTCAAGTAGTGGCCATATAGAATTAACAAAAGCGTCTGATCTTATTCCCGAAGATCGAAAAATAACGGGTGTTTACGCTCGTGTGATGACGCGCCCCAATCGCTCAGCATCATCGGCGATTCAGCAGGTGTTTAATGGTCTTCGGGCAAATCCTAATTTGACAGTGGCATCGCCTGCGGGCCAAATTAGCAGGCTGTTTACGATTGTGGGCAGTGTTGATCAGATCTTTATTTGGATGTCAGTGGTGGTTGTTATTGCGAGCGCGATTGCGATTATGCTGGCACTCTATAACTCAATTGATCAGCGAAGGAGACAAATTGCAGTGCTTCGCGTGCTCGGATGTAGTCGTTGGCGTATATTTGGGTTAGTAGTTACTGAATCTGCTTTACTCGGTCTGATTGGTGCAATTGTTGGAATTGGACTTGCCATCATTGGGACATCAATTGTGACCGGTGTTGTGAGTAATCAATTAGGGCTTCAACTTGCAATACCGATCTGGTCAGTATGGACACTCATTGTGGGTACAGGGACGATTTGTCTGGCTGCTCTTGCAGGAGTCATTCCTGCTCTGACCGCATACCGTACAGCGGTAGTGAAGCATCTGAAACCTTTAGGATGAGTGCTGTGGCAGTTCAGGCTGTTATAAGAAATGGTGGTTGATGAAGATATTGTGGTTAGCCATTATCTGTCTCATTGTTCTCAGTGTAATTGTCCTTGTTCAGAGAACATCGACAACACCAGGGGTCTTAGAAGACAATGTAATGCGTGCGCCATCTACAAAAGCTCCGCCGACCCTAGAGCCCAACAGTATCGATAGCAATGTATCGCCGCAGCCGCAAATAGCAGTTGATAATCAATCTGAAGTGAAAGAAATAAATAGTGATCTAGAACAAGAGACTGACTTGCGTCAGAGTAAAGAGGCGACAACGACTCCTACTAAAGACGCCCAAGACAACTTAGCTCTAGAGGCAGTGACTCCGGTCGATACTGAGTTAGAGACTGACACGGCGGCACAAGAAAATGTTATGCCTCTAGATGAGGAAGGCCGTGTCATTCTAAATGAACGTTACTCAATTGTTGGTGCTGGTTCGACTGATGATCCGTATCAACTTCACTGGCCACTGTTAATGTCAGCAGCAGCGAACTACAAGCCAAAAGAAGAAGATGAAACCATACCGGCTTGGCTGGCATTCCTTGATGGAACTGAGGTCGAGATAAGCGGTTTCATTTTTCTGCCTATTATTGAATCCAACACAAGCGATGTATTGCTGATGTTTAATCAGTGGGATGGCTGTTGTGTGGGTGTGCCTCCGACTTCTTATGACAGTGTCGAAGTGGTTTTAGAGCAGCCAATTAACTTGTCGCAGTCTTCAGCACGCTATGCGACCGCTCGGGGTCGTTTACTTGTGGATCCTTACATAAAAAAAGGTTGGCTGATTGGACTGTACATCCTTGAAGATGGAGTACTTCTGCTCCCAGATCTGTAATTGACCATTATGCTCTGAGATGCGAAGATTCTAACGAAGTGGTCGTGCACTGATCTCTAATGCCTGTCTTGCTATTGGAAACCAGATCATTTATGCCAAAGAAGTTGACAATTGAAGGGCTTACAACGCCAGTTGCGGAGTCAAATCGTGTGGTTGGTTCGCGGCCCGTCACGGTTGAGTTAAACAGTGAATTGTCGGGCACCGAATTTACGAAGTTGCTGCAGAATGCACTTGGTCCATTATGGAATGATGACACGACAGAAAATGTTCCGCGGAAAATGTTTCATGAAAAGTGTGTTCTTCCGTATATACATGGACGCTGGCTCGATACGGATAACTTACTAAGAACTCCCGAAATGATCGGTCGAGAGGCAGTTGATAATTTGCTGGGCGTGCAAGATGAGTCACTGGGATGGCCGGTGTATTACCCGGCGGATCAACCTCACGTCGAAGAATATATTCGTGCCAATAATCATCACAAGATAAAAATTGACATTCGTCCTTTGCCAACGCCGCGACCGCATCCAGCGACAGAAGAGGGAGAAAAACTCTACAACAATCCCGGTTTTCTGTTTTTGCCAAATGCTTACGTTGTTCCCGGTGGCGCCTTTAGTGAAATGTATGGGTGGGATTCCTGTTTCATCATTCTGGGAATTCTTTCTAGTGCTGAGTACATACTGAAGCACGAGGGATGCTTCATACTCGATCGGAACGAGTACCGGCGTTCAACACTAAAAGACGTGCAGATGTTATTTCAACTTGCTAAAG
>CALCOW010000132.1 GCA_937899935.1 uncultured Phycisphaerae bacterium | reverse complement strand
AGATCGGTAATGAAAGCGCTTGATCGTTGCCATCTCGTGCGGCTCTTTCAAGTGATGGTCCACCGGGAAAGGGCAATCCCAACATCGTCGCGGCTTTATCGAACGCCTCGCCGATGGCATCATCGCGCGTTTGTCCGAGCAGTCTTGTCGTCAGTGGATCAGTCAGCGACATCAAAGCCGTATGTCCGCCGCTGACCACTAGGCCCAGCGCCGGAAAGGCAATTGGCTGATCATCCAGACATGGTGCCCAGAGATGGGCGAGAATGTGGTCGATACCAATCAGTGGTCGATTGAGTGTCCAAGAGAGTGTCTTTGCAGCGCTGACGCCAACCAAGAGAGAGCCGATCAAGCCTGGCTGATGGCCGACGGCCAAGGCATGAATTTGGTCAAAACCACAGTTGGCTTGTTTCATGCTCTCTTCAACCACAGGTACGAGACGCTCAAGATGCGCTCGGCTTGCAAGCTCTGGCACGACACCGGCATAAGGCGCATGTACTTCATGCTGTGAGAACACCACGCTTGAGAGTACCTCATGACCATCGCGTACAACGGCGACTGCGGTTTCATCACAGCTGGTCTCAAAACCGAGGATGAGCGTTGTTTGAGACATAGGTCAATTCTATCGCAAGCTACTTAATAGCGGCATCATATCTCCACTCTATGTGCTAGGCGGTACAATACAGATGAGAGCATTATGTCGCAGACCCATCGTGAACAATTAAAGGTTGTTTCAGAACGCGCCATACTCGCAGGCCTTAATCTGCCGAGTGGGTTTATTGATACCAAAGATCGCTTTGCTGAGCTTCGTGCTTTGACCGAAACAGCGGGGGCATCGATTGTAGGAGAGATTCTGCAACGCATGCGGCGCCCGCGAGGGGCCACCTTTTTGGGAAAGGGCAAAGTGCAAGAATTACTCGACCTTTGTGAGATGACTGATGCCACGCTGGTAATCTTTGATCATGATTTGACGCCCGCCCAGATTCGGAATCTGGAACGAGATACCAGCCGAAAAATCATCGATCGCAGTGAGTTAATCTTGGATATCTTCGCAAATCGTGCCACCACTGCGATGGCGAAACTCCAAGTTGAAATCGCCCAGTTGGAATATACCTATCCACGCCTTCGGGCGATGTGGGATCACCTCGGCCAAGTGACAGGTGGGGCCCCTGTTGGCAT
>CALCOW010000131.1 GCA_937899935.1 uncultured Phycisphaerae bacterium | reverse complement strand
ATACCTGCTTGTTGGTAGTGTAGTTGGTAATTGTGTTCGTTTAGAGCCAAGCCAGTTTTGATCATCTGTTCGGCATTATCTGGCTGAACCAGCCTGCGATAGTTTTTGGTCAACTGGATGTAATAGTTGACGTCGTCAGACATTCTCTCTTCAAGAGCAAGTAGTTTTTCAAGTGTCTCTCTTGCATTGTCTTTGTTGCTCCTAAGAGACAAGATGATGAATTCACGCTTTGGGCCGGTGAGCAAATTTTGTAGATTGTCATGATGTCGGTCTCGCCAATATGGTTTCGAATGGCGACCTAATTCAAGATGGGCAGCTGAGTCGAAGGTGTTACCAATTTGCGCTAAGGCGATTCCGAGAAGATAGTGTGCATATCTATCTTGAGGCACTTGCTGTACCACGCCGGCGATCATTTGTACGGCAGGTTGGGGTTGATTGGTGTCAAGCAGAAACTTGCCAACCGCCAAACGTGTGGTCAGATCCTGTGGATTTGCATCGAGTGCTGCTTGCATGGAAATGGCGGCTGTTTCGGCATTGCCCTCTTCCAATTGCCACTGGCCTCGTTTCCAGAATGAGGGGCTGTATGCGGGCAGGCGACTGGTGGCCAATTCCATGGCGACGAGTGCTTCGGTGCGATTGCCTGTTTCATCCAGTGCTAATGCAAGAAGGTGAGGCGTGCGATTTGTTTGGTCTCCAGCATTCAGTGCTTCTTGATAGCAGCCAATGGCATCATCAAGCTGCTCATGAGCATGATAGATGCGGGCCAACTCTGCCCAGTTCTGGGCGGTCGGCCTGGCCCTGAGTTGATCTGTGGTCTTATCAAACAAAGCCAGCGTCTCTGGTTCAAAGAGACTTCGATCTTGCGGTCCAGGCAGGGTGGCATCGGGCGCGAGGGGCGTTGGTTCGCGGTCACAGCCAAGAATGAATACGAGCAGAAAGCCAGTGACCAGGCCGAGTCGAGTGGATTTTCGTGTCAACAACTTCATGTCTCTGGTTAGAGTGTAGTCAAGCTAAACTTGTTGAGGAATAGCCGTCACACATATCGGCATAGAGCGCTGAAATAGGGTGCCCCGTCTTAAAAGAAGCTGCCCCATCCACAGAGAGGATGGGGCAGCTGTCAGAATCACATATCAGTTTTCCCTTTCAACTAGCTCGGGCTAGCTTTGGGGAAAGCCAATTAGCCGCGTCGACGGCTAGTGCCGGCGATGCCAGCAAGACCCAGAAGGGCCAAG
>CALCOW010000130.1 GCA_937899935.1 uncultured Phycisphaerae bacterium | reverse complement strand
GCTGATCCCAAGTCGCTCTCTGAGAGTGCTGCAAGCAGTGTCACCGTGAGATCATAGTTCTCTGAAACCACCTTCATCGGCATGTTTTCGCTGGCCATTTGAGCCTTAATCATTGGTGAGTTGAGAACAAAAGTCTTTTTATCCTTCAGCGTCGTGACCATCTCACGCAAGAACTTCATGATTGCGTCATAGCCACCCGCATCAACTTGTTTGCCAAATTCATGAATAAGGCCATTGATATCATCTCGATACGTAGAGGGCATCGAATTCCACAATGCCACTGGCTTATCATTAACAACCGCCTCCTTCATTCCTACGAACATCGCATCAGGCGTATCTTTGTGTGACGATGATGGACCACACGCATTGAGCAATAACACCATGGATGCGACGAATGCCATCGAGGCGTATTGAGTGCATTTCATTCTTAGTGACATAGTTCTTTCCAGTTTGTTGCCAGGTTCCCCGTGCAGCGCTTACCTCAGCGCCAGCCATACCAGACGAGCCATGATACTCATTGGCCACTCTCATTGGGCTGGACCATTGTCCGATGACCCCAAAGAGCCTTGCCGCCCTAAAAAGCCGCCACTGATGGTGGCAAAAAGAGCCCAGGAATTACCAAAAAAGCAGGCTTCCTTTGATGAGGAAGCCTGCTCCAGAAAAACAATTGGGGTTGATCAGAATTGCCTTATGGTCCTGAAGTCGGTTGCCCACCAGCACCTCCGGAACCACCAGCACCTCCGGGGCCACCAGCACCTCCGGGGCCACCAGCACCTCCGGGGCCACCAGGGCCTCTTGAACCACTGCCACCCATCATATTCATCATTCCAGCAACGGATCGATCAAATTCCTCTTGAGTCTTGGCATTGGCGATTGGCGCCAGCATCCCCTGGAACATCCCGACCATCATTGGTGCCTGCTGCAGAGATTGATTGATACTTGCCATTTCCTGTGGCATTTGAGCTTTGGCTTGAGCGATCGCCTGCTGAAACTCCATGGCCATCTCTCGAGGGACCCATGCATCATCAACCTTCATCATCGCAACAGTCTCGCTGGGCATTGGCTTGCCATCTGCCCCTGGCTCGTTAATGGTGACCGTTGCAGTGGTCGCCGTTTCATCAGTGACCACGAAACTTGCTTTCTTCACCTGATAGAACATCTTCTGTATCTCAGAGAGTTGCGCCTCGGTATCTGGTGGAGATGATCCCATGATCTGCTTGGTGAGCTTCATCATGGTGCCGCCGTACTTGCCAATGACCTCGCCCATATCGACCTTCTGGAGACCTTCAGCTGATCCGAGATTGCTTTCAGAAAGAGCATCCAAGAACGTGAGTGTCAGATCATAGTTTTCCTCGACCACTTTCATTGGCATGCCAGCGTTCATGATCTGGGCCTTCACCATGGGTGAATTGAGAACGAATGTCTTCTTCTCCTTCAAGATCTTGGTCACATGACGCACAAAACCCATCACCGCGTCATACCCGTTGGCATCAACCTGTGCTCCAAACTCATGAATCAGCGCGTTAATGTCGGCTTTATAAGTGGATGGCATCGCATCCCAAACAGCGACAGGCTTATCACTTACGACTGCTTCCTGCATCGCCTTGAACATGGCATCAGGGGCATCACTCTGATTGGCAGTTGCACCCATAGGAGCAATCAATAAGAACAACGCTGCTATAACAATCACAACGGCTGATGGCCGACATTTGATCTGCAAAGACATTTACACCTCCTGTAAAAACGTTCTCTTCTCTCCGGCCGATGTTGACACCAACACCTGACCTGGCCAGTCGATCATCATAGTGCCAAATGATTCTCTTGCCTCTCGAAGAGTATTTTTACTCGTGAAGCTCGACCACAACCACCGCAAGCGGCTCTGCCACCAACAACGCTTTGATCGTTGCCATGCAACTAAAACGGGCCCCCTCTTTCGAGGGAGCCCGTTGCATTATTGACTTGAAATAGATATTGCTAAAGCGTTAAGAACTTAGCTATCACAATCACCATAGTTGACCAGGAAGATACTGAAGTCTGCAGCATCAACCAACCCGCTGCCATCAAAGTCAGATTGTGGGTTCGAAGTTCCGAAGTCTACAAGGAAGATTGAGAAGTCGGAGATTCCAACCGAACCATCTTCATCAATGTCACCCTGACAAGCAACACCGCAGTCACTGACCAAGACCTGAACGCCATCGACAGCTGCCTCAACAACGGAGCCGCTATTGAGGTCACCACAGATAAAGCGTATGCGGAAGTTACTGCTCGGGGTAAATCCAGCAAGCGTGTCGAGATCAACACTGACCTGGAACCACTGGCCACTGACTTCACTGCCAGCTGGGCCAACGGTTTCAACTTCATACCAAGTGCTACCACCATCTGATGAAGCTTGAACTTCAAAGATGTCATTCTGCGGATCAGCACCGCCACAGTCAGTACCGTTGCTGTACCAGCGCCAGTAATTCAGCGTGCCGCCCTCAGAAGCATCCATATCAGGACTTTCCAAAGTCGTGGTGCCGCCGTCGACATCTTCATCAAAAGCATTACCAGTCACATAGGCGTTTCCAGATGAATCTGCATCTGTTGGAGCATCGCAGCGACCACCGCTACTGCCAGCGGGTAAGACACGCTCCCAAGCACCGGTTGTGACGTCAGAAGTGACAGTCCATCCCTTATCTTGCTGGAAGTCATCTTCAAACTTCTTCACAATATCACCAGTAGCACTGGCGCTCCATGGATCACTGGTACCTCCAGATGGGCTGGTAATCTGAGAGATAGTTCCATCGCTGTCGGCAACAACATCCATTGAGATATACCAGTCGACAACACTGTCACATTCGACTGCCGGGAAGGTTCCAATATAAGAACCACCGCCCTGATCAGAGAGAGCCTGTGATGACCAGCTGCCACTATTGGCACGATAGTTCAGACGCTCCGTACCGGAGACAGGACTTGCAGATCCATTGACCACCTGCACCGTGACCTGTGTTCCGCCATTAGGCTCGACCGTATCAGGGCGACCATCCGGGTAGCTCACGGTGACCACTGGTCCATTTTCACAAGGCTCACCAGGACCGGTGACGTTGATACTACCGGCGCCAATGGCCGCTCCATCCCATCCACCGATGCGGATGAAATAGGTCTCGCCTTCAGTGACGTTTACAGATGCAATAGAAGAATATCCAGCACAACCACCATCATCACCATTACAGCCGACCTGCGTCTTCGCACCACAGCTATTACCTTGATAAATCACGATATCACTATCAAAGGAAATCAGATCACAAGTACTCACGGTCATCGTTCCAGTACCACAAGCCTGTAATCGGTACCAAACATCCGCATTCATGACACCAAGAGATGTGCCAGAGCACTGTGCGTCATTATAGTCATCACTACTGGTGCTACCACCAAGTGTATTGATTGGATGAGTGCCCCAAGTAATCTCTGTCGCACTGCCGCATTCATCATTTGCTAAAGGCTCAGGAATATCACTCATATTGTGCAGTGCGAATGCTTCGGTCAGGAGTACCGAGTTTGGCGTTCCATTGTCGAGATCACCATCATCATCATCAAGAATCAACCAGTCCTGGAAAATGTCTGGACCGATTGAAGTACCAGAGTGCAATGGTGTGGCATTAATCGAAAGCGCCGCCACCGTGTCGAGGTCGAGAAGCTGCAGCGCATCCCAAACACAACCTGACAACAACTGACCACAATCATGGATGCCTGAACAAGAACCACCATACTGATAGTTATTGTCAGCATTACGAATACCATTACTGCAATCACCCTGGAAGAAACCTCGAGCAAGCTGTGGATCACCTGTCATCAGGACAGACATCACATCACTCTTGCCTTCGCCATACGCACCCTGGCCCGAGCCAGCCGTTGCGATCATGTGATGCCCATACTCATGGTGAACAATCACAGAGAATGCGGTGTTATTGCAACCACCTCCAGCGTTATAGAAGTTGATCGAAGTCCCGTTGTAGAAAGCATTGCAGGTACCAGAGACGCCAACATTCACTTGGAAGTCTTCTTGCGTGCTCACGGTTGGATAATTTGGTGCATAGTTCAGAATAAAATCTCGAACCGCATTTGCTTCGATATAGGAATTAACTTCGGCACGTTCCGCTTCAGAAGTATTGCTCTCGTTATGACTCACAAAAGAAGAGCCACCATCACTAATGGTCGCGCTGGCCGATCCATCACTGCCGGCATTATTACTGACATTGAAAAAACGCCCGGAGACACCGGTGCTGACACTGACCGTGCCAGTGGTATCGAGCTCAAAGAAACCATTCTCATTTGCGTAGGCAGATTGACCGCCACCGCTGACCAAGATGTATGGCATCGGCTCATACAGTTCCTGCTCACACTCGTCTGCACCAGTACCCTGCGTTGTCAAACCTCGAACGGTACCGATGACACCGTTACAGACCTTATTTTCTTGGTAAACCACGCCACCGGTGGCAAGATCGACGACCAGTAGTTTCTTGGCGTAGCTATCAGGCTCTAAAACGGTGCCTGATTCGGCCTCAAAGACCATTGCTGTCACTGGTGTGAAGTTCTTTTCGCCCACACCTGCGTAAACCACCATCTTTGGCTCGGTGATGACAGGATCTGGCCCGACGATTTCAGTCGCGGCGTCCACGGCCATCGCGTTATTGGCCATCATGATTGCTGGTGCATCAAAGCCATCAACATTGCGGACATCGGCGGATACGTGCACGGTTGGGAAGCCAACATCATTCCGAACTAATGCCATAAAGCGCGAACGGAAGACTGGCATGCCACCTGCGGTTTGCTGCCAGTAGTAAGCGGTGAATTTGTAATCATCAGTCTCAGGCTGATACATCAACTCAAGCTTATGCTGGCCCGTTTGAAATGGCCCGACCGGAATAAACTGCAATGGATCAACACCAAGTGCCGGAGCAATGGTGCCAAGCGCCTGATCAGCCGACCCCTTTGGCGTTCGAGCCGTGGCAAGTTGCTTATGGGTGATTTTCATACTCCCATCAACCGTCTGCATCATCCTGACTCGTGGCTTGGCCCGGACGAGAGCCTGCATGGCTCGATCAGCTTTGGAAAGCGATACTGGGCCAGAGATAACGGCTGCTGTCGCCATTCCAAGTGTCAAACAACTGGCTACACAGAGCCCAAAACGCGACTTGTTCATACTTACTCCTCAGTTATCGCCGCCTCTGGACTTGTGAGAACCGGCTGTATCTCATACAGCATGGCTGGGCTCAACGCCGATTACAAGCCTAAATAGAGGCTATTGCAGGTATTAATAGGGCATTTCTCGATTTTTACGTATCTCTTTTACTGTGGGCCACCGTAAGGCGCCCAGGTTCACATCTCTCTTAGAATCCGGCCTCATTCTAGTGGCTCTCAGGCCACTATCTAGGCGCTGCGCAGGGACCCACTCGGTGCCAGAAATAACTACTGGCACACCTTCTCAGTATTTTCTTCGCATCGATCGCTGAAAGGTTGCAGATGAATCATCTCTGGGGTGCTAGAAATTTGAGCTTGGGAGCACAATCGCCCTTCTAAGGGCCTCTCTCATGCTGCCAGACCCCATGAATACAGGTGTCAGCCACCACAGATCCATCACAACCCGTGATCAGGGCCTCTGCCAGACTACCTGGCTCAATATTGGCCAGCTGCGTATGGGTCAGGTCCACGCTGGCCAGATCCGCCAATCGCCCCGGCTTGAGAACGCCAGCCGGAAGCCCCAAGCTATGCGCCCCATTGACGGTTGCCGCCTGCATTAAGAGCGGTGCCATGTGACCATGCTCGTCGTGAATAATGCCTCGAGCCTGGGCATTTAAGCGCTGCCCATATTCAAGCAGACGCATTTCCTCGAACATATCAATCCGCGCGTTGGAGTCACTTCCTAAACAAATGCGTCCCCCATGACGAATGATAAATGGAATATTGGCAAGCCCGTCGCCCAAGTTTGCCTCCGTCAATGGGCAGAGACAAACCGTCCCCCCCGCCTGAAGGAAGTCATCCATATCTCGTTCAGCAGTGTGCGTACAGTGCACCGCTGTAAAGCGAGGCCCAACGCCGGCCAGCTCGATCAGAATAGACATCGGCGTACGACCATAGATCTCAAGCGAAGAAGCGATTTCGGCCGGCTGCTCTTCAACATGCATATGCAAGACCAAGCCCCGAGACTGCGCCTCTCTAGCGACTTGGGCCATTTCGGTCAGAGCACCACCGCCACGAATAGAATGAATCACGGCACCCAAGTGCGCCGTTGGTTGATCTTTTACTGAAACTGCCAGCGCATCCATCTGCTCCCAAAACAATTCGTGGCCAGAGGCATCAAACCGCTGCTGTTTTTCAGAAAGCGGCTCACCGATGCCTCCTGACACGTAATAGGCATTGAGCAACACAATTCGAATACCCGCAACAGCAGCCGCATCAAGAATGACTTGGTCAAATTCAAAACCGCGAGCCTCATCAATATGGTGCAGGTAGTGAAACTCGCCGACGGTGGTCATACCACACGCTCGCATCTCCCGATAAGCTGCCACGGCAACATCGTGCAGACGCTGCTGATCCATCTCACTGACCAACGCATACATGCGTTCTCGCCAAGTCCAAAAACTGCCCACACCATCAGGAAATCGCTCACCACTTCCTCGCAGGGCGCGCTGAAAGACATGGCTATGGGCATTGACAAACCCTGGCATCACCGCACGCTCAGGCCACTGCTGGCCTTGACCCGTGGCTGGCTCGACCGACTCGATGCGACCATCGTCACCAAGAACCAAGGCCATTGATTCCACAAAAGCAGCGCCAGTCCAGAGCAAGGCTGGCTCGATTCGCTGGGTCATGGCCCACCTCCACAAAACGTCGCCGTCAGTCGCTCTAAGTAGTGCCCACAGTCATGCAATTCAGCCATGGGCACAAACTCATTGCTCTTATGCGCCACGCCGATATCACCAGGACCAAAAAGCACCGCTTCAAGACCTAAAGATGCCAAGAAACCGCCATCGCTGGCATACGAGACGCCCAATGTTTCGGTTTGACCAACCAACTCACAACAGGCCGCGTAAATCGGTGACTGGTCTGATGTCAGCAACGTCGGATTTTCTTCAGTGGCCGTGATGGCCCCATGCTGACCAGCACTGGCGATACATGCATCGATCCGCTTCAACATGATGGCCTGGTCTTGCCCCGGCAAAAGACGGACACTGAGATCAATTTCGCAATGATCAGGAACTACATTCATGGCATTCCCGCCACGAATGCCAACAACCGTCAACACGGCATGCGGCACCCGTTCAAAGTACCGACTTGTTTCTAGCTGCTCCTGCTGTATTTGCAGTGACAGTTCTTGCAAAGCAGCAATGATTCTGGCCGCCTCTTCAACCGCATTTCGCCCGAGTTGTGGGCTCCCACTATGCGCCGGCACCCCGGTGACCTCAATGCGAATCTTGAGGTGCCCTTTGTGCATGCGCACCACACGCAACGAAGTTGGTTCGCCAACAATGGTGGCCCGAGGCAGTGGCTGCTCGAGATGTGCAACGAGTTGCTTGGCGCCCAGGGAGCCCACCTCTTCGTCATACGTCAACACCAAACACAAAGGTGACTCCAGAGAAACTTGCGATGCTGACTTAAGCCTGTTGATGGCAACCGCACAGAACCCCTTCATGTCGCAACTGCCACGCCCGAACAGCGACTGATCGCGCTGAGTCAGTTCAAATGCAGGGCTGACCCAATCATCTTCATCCGCCGGCACCGTATCCACGTGACCAGAAAGCGTGAGGCCCTGACCCTGGTTGCATTCGGGCCCGACACGGGCCACCAAATTGGCCTTCTGTCCATCTTCAGAATGGACCAGTTCAACGGTTGCACCAGCTCCATCCAAGTAGTCAGCAACCCATGAGATGAGTGGAAGGTTGCTTTCACGACTGGTCGTATCAAAGGAAATCAGTCGCTTGGCCAGTTCAATATCACCGAGTGCAGATGTCATACCAGGTATGATATCCACCCTTATGTCAATCGCAGGGCTTGACCATCTTGTGCTTACGGTGGCAGATCTGGAACAGACGATTGGCTTTTATGTGCGCGCCATTGGACTTGAGCACGTAATCTTCGCTGAGGGCCGACATGCTCTGATGTGCGGCCAACAGAAAATCAACCTGCATCCCGCCAGCAAGCCGATCCAGCCCCATGCCGAAAAACCAACCCCCGGATCTGCTGATTTATGCCTCCTGATCACCGGCTGCCTCGAAGAAACCATCGATCGACTTCATCAAGAAGAGGTGCCTGTCGAACTTGGCCCCGTCGAACGAACCGGTTCACAGGGCCCTCTCAGATCAATTTATGTGCGTGACCCTGATGGAAACCTGATCGAACTTGCTGAACCACAACCCCTGAAGTGATCAAGCTCATTGGAGGCCCACATGGCCAAAGCCGCAACGAAGAAGAAAACACGCAAGGCAATCAAACCATCAACCAAAAGAAAATTGGTGGCTACTGATGATCTCGCGCGACTTCAAATGATCAGCGACCCTCAAATCTCGCCAGATGGCAAAGAGATCTTGTTTACCAAGACCCATACCGCCCCCAAGAATAAGAAAGTTGCCAATCTCTGGAGCGTCCCTTGCGACGGCGGACGCCCTCGTCAATTTACTTCCGGTGGCAAGGACCGAGGCGGCCGCTTTTCTCCTGACGGAAAGAGCATTGTCTTTGCCTCGGGACGCAATGCCCAGTCACAGCAACTGCACATCATTGATCGCCGCGGTGGCGAAGCACGAGAACTCACCTCTTTTCCGGACGGCTCCATCGGAAGCTACCTGTTCAGCCCCAATAGCCGCTTACTTGCCGTCTTGTTTCGCAAGACCGACCCTCGCTTCACCAAAGCAGGTGAAGCGAAGAGAAAGAAAAAGGGCCTAAGCAATCCACCATGGGTGATTGATGACTGGTGGTATCGACTGGATGGTGACGGCTACTTTGGAGCGCAGCGTTTTGCGATCTACATCGTTGACGTTGAAACAGGCAAGCATCGCCTTCTCTATGACAAAGATACATTGGGATGGCCCCAATACGACTTCTCGCCCAATAGTCGTGAACTGCTCATCGCAACCAATCGCCACAAACAAGCAATGGTCCGCCATGATGCCGCTGAACTGGTCAGAGTCAATGTTTCAAGCGGCAAAATCTCACCCGTGCGCGGTCTTCCTTCGGGCCCCAAGCATGCGCCCAAATGGTCGCCCGATGGCAAGTCGATAGCCTGGGCTGGACTGATCTCCACAGCGCCCGGATGGGGCGCTGAAAATGATTCGTTGTTTGTCATGAATCTTACCACCAAAAAGATTCGCAACCTCACGAGCAAACACGACTACTGCACTTCAACGGGCACACTCAGTGATACTGAGGAGATCGAATTCGGAACCAACTTCCACTACACAGACAAGGGCAAACGGATCTTGATTACCATTGGTTTTCACGGACAAAATCAGATTGGTTGCGCCAAGACGAATTCTGGATCTGTGGAGCTATTCACCTCTGGACGATGTGGCTACGGCATGGGCAACAGCTCAAGTGACGGCAAGCGGGTGGCCATGACGTGGGGAGATGCAACCCATCCTTCAGAGATTGTCGTTGGCTTGCTCTCCAAAGACGGCCTCACAACACGCACGCTCACCGACTTCAATGGCCCATTCCTCAAAGAGCGCCAGCTCAGTAAACCCTCGACTCAATGGATTCGCTCCGCCGATGGCACGCGCCTTCAGATCTGGGTCATGGATCCAACCGGTGGACCGAAACGGAAGCGTGCGCCCGCGGTACTGGAAGTCCATGGGGGCCCACACGCGCAATATGGCGAACAATTCTTTCACGAGTTTCAATTGCTTGCTGCCAATGGTTATCGCGTGTTTTACTCCAACCCGCGCGGCAGTAAAGGGTATGGCGAAGCCTTTACCACTGCGATCGAGGGCCGATGGGGCCATCATGACTGGCAGGACATCACCGCCGTCGCCGACCATATGGAATCGCGCCAAGACGTGAACCCCAAGGCCATGGCAATCATGGGCGGCAGCTATGGTGGCTATATGTCTCTTTGGGCTATTGGGCATACTCAGCGTTTTGCCGCAGCTATCACAGATCGATGCGTTTCAAACCTTGTGACCATGGGCGGCAACAGTGACTTTATTGATGCACCTGATCACTACTTCCCCGGCAACTTCTGGGACAACATTGAAATGCGTTGGGAGCAAAGTCCTATGAAGCATATTGGCAATGCGAAGACCCCCACCCTCATCATTCATAGTGAGGGCGATCTTCGGTGCAATATTGAACAAGCTGAACAGGTCTTCTCAGCGCTCAAGCTACTCAACGTACCAACACGCTTTGTCCGATATCCTCGCAGCACCAGCCATGGAATGAGCCGTGGCGGCCCAATGGACCTCCGAGAGCACCGCCTAGAACAGATCTTGTGGTGGCTCAAACGGTATCTTCAAAAGCGACCCTAACAAGTTGTTCCCTCAATACGCTAAAGGGACTATCATGGAGGGTCTTCCGGAGAGACCATGACGACTTCAGCAAGCGAAAGCCAAAATAAAAAAGCCACACAGGCTCGTGCCGATGCGATGGAACACGTCCGCGGTCTATTACGTTTTATAGGCGAAGATCCCAACCGCGAAGGGTTGATCGAAACACCCCGCCGTGTGCTTTCGGCAATGAACGATCATTTTCGTGGATACCACGAAGACCCCACGACCTTTCTCTCCAAGAGTTTCACCGAAGTCGAAGGCTACCAAGAGCTCGTTCTGGTTTCAGACATCGAGTTACATAGCCACTGTGAACACCATATGGTTCCATTTGTTGGCAAGGCGCACGTCGCCTACATCCCTGGTGAACGTATCGTTGGGTTGTCAAAGATAGCGCGCGTCGTTGATGTGTATAGCCATCGACTTCAGGTCCAAGAAAAACTGACCGCTCAGATCGCCAATACCATCAATGACTGCCTTCGCCCCAAAGGAGTCGCCGTCATTCTGCAATGCCAGCACTTCTGCATGTGTTATCGCGGTGTCAAGAAGCCGGGCGCCTGGACCACCACCAGCAAACTTCATGGACAATTCTTGAACGACGCTTCAAGCCGAGCCGAACTCTTTACCTTACTTGGGCTCCAACGCGATATTGGGTGATCGACACACCAGCCTCGACTTCCTTTCAAACCGCCAACCGGCGTTGATTGGAATGGTGCATGTACACGCCCTACCCGGCACGCCCCAGCACACCAAGACCATAGATCAGATCATCGCCACGGCCGTCGAGGAAGCGACAATCCTCGCCAACGCTGGCTTTGACGCCGTGATGATCGAGAACATGCATGATGTGCCATACTTGCTGAGCCAAGTTGGCCCAGAAATCGTTGCAGGAATGACGGCCGTTGGCCAAGCGGTGGTGGAACGTATTGATTGCCCAGTGGGCGTTCAAATACTTGCTGCTGCCAACCACGCATCACTGGCGGTCGCTCACACGATTGGCGCCGCATTCATTCGTTGCGAAGGCTTTGTCTTTGCCTCGGTCGCTGATGAAGGGCTGATTGATCAAGCCGCGGCTGGTCCACTGCTCAGATTACGCAAACACCTTGGTGCTGAACATGTGGCAATCCTTGCCGACATTAAGAAGAAGCATAGTGCCCATGCACTCACCGGCGATCTCTCGCTCGCTGAAACAGCGCAGGCCGCTGCTTTTAATGGCGCCGATGGTGTGATTGTGACAGGCACCGTCACCGGCCTTCCGCCAGACCCCCAAGAAGCCGCGGCTGCTGCCCATAGCCAACGACCTGTCTTAATCGGCTCGGGGATCACGCCTGAGAATATTGACAGCTTTGCGCCAGTAAGTCACGGGTTGATCATTGGCTCATCACTGAAACAAGATGGACACTGGACCAACCCTATCGATCCTGCACGCGTTGAAGCCATCGCGATCGCAGCCCGCAATAGCCGCACCACGGCGTGATCGGCCATTAGTCCATTTCATTTTTCAACTGACCCAGCTTCTCAATCAGATGGTCAATCTGCTGCTCCGTGTGAGCGGCGGAGACTTGCACGCGCAACCGAGCGGTTCCTTCAGGAACCACTGGATATCCAAACCCGATCACAAAGACCCCTAACTCTAAGAGACGGTTACTCATGGCAATCGCCTTGGCAGTATCGCCAACGATAATTGGGCAAATCGCCGTCGGCGATTCAATGACTTCAAACCCCTGTTTGCGAATGCCCTCTCTCGCGCGGGCGGTGTTGCGGCGAAGGCGATCGACCATGCCAGCATCATTCATCAACAGTTCAATTGCACAATTTGCACTGCAAGCAACGGAGACTGGCAGTGCATTGGTAAACAAGGTTGGACGAGCACGCTGCACAATCATGTCCATCGCACGCTGTGAGCCAGCCAAGTAACCACCAGCAGCACCACCAAGTGCTTTTCCGAGCGTCCCGGTAAACAGATCAATGTCATCTCCAGACATCCCAAAGTGCTCATGCGTCCCGCGTCCAGTAGCGCCCATGACTCCCGTACCATGCGAATCATCCACCGCAAGCAGCGCACCATACTCATCACAAAGGGACCGAATCTCTGGCAAGTGAGCAAGGTCACCTTCCATCGAAAACACGCCGTCGGTAATCACCCAAAGCACACCGCCATCATCTGCTAACTCGCGACTCTTGATCAGTGATTTTCGTAACGAATCCATATCACTGTGCTTGTAGATTGATTTATGAACCCCTTTATTGATCACACCCGCCAAGCGCATCGCATCAATAATGCAAGCATGATTCAATTCATCAGAGATGATCACATCTCCAGGCTCACAGAGAGTTGGCAGC
>CALCOW010000129.1 GCA_937899935.1 uncultured Phycisphaerae bacterium | reverse complement strand
TTGACCTTTATCGCGTCATTTATTGTGAGTTTTATCAATCCAAGCGTTGGTCTACCTTTCATCTCACCCTTTGCCGGAACTGAAAACGGCAGCATGACTGTGTGGGGATGGGCCGGCCTCGGTTTTAATATCCTCGTACTTGGCATTGCTGCGATGGGCTTGATCATGGACTTCAAGCTCTGTGAAAACATCGTAACCCAGCGTCAGCCCAAGGCCTTTGAATGGTTCGGCGCCTTTGCACTGCTGGTTTCACTGGTATGGATCTACTTCGAAGCCTTGAAGCTGGCTGCTCGATTATCAGTGCTCACTGGCGGCAACGACTAGTCGCTTGAGGCAATGAGGGCCCCAAAGGGACCGGGCTCAAAGAAAAAGAGTTTGTCAGGATCAATCGCCAGTGGCATCGGCGCCGCCTGCGTGGCTAAGCGTGCATCAACACGGGCGATCATGGGCTGACCGCCGCTGGTGACACCGATCAAGTCGGTACTTTCTCCAAGCGCTTCAGTCAGCTGAACCTGCAACGTCACCATGGATGGCGCTTGGCCGGGCGTCAGCCCTTGCGGCCGCACCGCCATCACCACTTGATCGACATTGGCCTTTGACAACGCAGTTGCATGCGCCGCTGGAACCAAGATCTCGTCACCGCTTGGGTCTTCCGAAAAGAACATCTGACCATCGCGCTGCACCAGATGTCCATCAAGGAAGTTCATGGTGGGCGAGCCAATAAAAGAGGCCACAAACCGATTGCATGGTTTGGTGTACGTCTCCATCGGTGTTCCCAGCTGTTGTAATTGGCCCTGCTCCATGATGGCCACACGATCAGCAAGCCCCATGGCTTCTTCTTGATCGTGGGTGACATAAATGGTGGCGGTACCGATACGTCTTTGCAAAGCTTTGATCTCAGTGCGCATGGTCAAACGCAACTGCGCATCGAGGTTGGATAGTGGCTCGTCAAAAAGGAACGCCGCCGGTTGACGTACGATCGCTCGACCCAGTGCCACCCGTTGTTGCTGACCACCAGAAAGTGCTTTGGGTTTTCGATTGAGTAACTCTTTGATACCCAACATCTCTGCCGCTTCCGTCACTCGCTTTTTAATCTCTGGCTTCGGGATACGGCGTATCTTCAAAGCGAAGCCCATGTTCTTGGCGACCGTCATGTGAGGGTAGAGGGCATAGTTTTGAAAGACCATGGCCACATCACGGGCTCGCGGCGGCAAATCACTGACCTCACGGTTCGCGATATCAATGCGTCCACTGGTCAGACGTTCGAGCCCGGCGACCAAGCGAAGAGCGGTTGACTTACCGCATCCGGATGGTCCAACCAACACCAAGAACTCACCCTGATCGACATCAAGCGTGACATCATCAACGGCTAAGACGCCGTTGGCATATTCCTTGGAAATGTGATTGAGAACGACTTGGGGCATAAAACCAGCACTTGGGTTTGAATGAGGCTCAGAACATATGGTCGAGTATTCGCCCCTGCCCTGCAACGGGCCGCGCAGGTACCATGCCTGCTGGCCCTCGACGACAGAAAAGATATGCCCAGCTCTCTAAAACGACAACATCTTGAATCAGTGCCATGGCAGCTTGACGCGCCTCAGGCCACCGAACTGCCTGGTGAAGTTGCCGATGCACTGCCCATCGCGGCGAAGATCCCAGGATGCGCTCATCTTGATCTGCTGGCAGCTGGTTTGATTGAGGACCCACGCCACAATCGCGCCGAAGATGATCTGGCTTGGATCGGACGAACGGCATGGCGCTACCAATGCACCTTTGAGGCTGATGCAACGTGGCAGGGCCAGGCAGAAGTCGATCTGGTCTGCCACGGTCTTGATACGGTCGCCAAAGTCTGCCTCAATGGAAAGCCTATTGGCAACGCTGCCAACATGTTCCATCACCATCGCTTTTGCGTCAGTGAAGCGTTGCAACCAGGGACCAACCAGTTGACGATCGAATTCGAATCACCGGTGGAATATGCCCAAGCACTCGCTCGCAAACTCGGTTCGCGACCAGCGAACTTCCCTTGGTCGCCTTACAACTTCATTCGCAAGAGCGCCTGTAACTTCGGTTGGGATTGGGGACCGCAAGTGGCCACCAGCGGTATCTGGCGTGATCTCTATCTCGAAGGACACAACAGCGCCCGCATCGACTCAGTGCGCCCCTTGATCACCAAAGCGTCTTCGAACTTCGCAGCGTTCGATGTTCACATACACCTCGATCGACACTCAACACATCAAGCACCGCTGCAGTTAACCGCGACCGCCATGATTGACGGCCAACCGGTCAGCCGTGAAGTGGTGGCCTGCCAACCAGACACCGCTGCATCGGTGATCAAGCTGAGCTGGCCCAACCCACAGCTTTGGTGGCCGCGCGGCTACGGTGGACAGCCGCTGTATGACGTGCACGTTGAGCTTCACGACCAGAGCACTTTGCTTGACCGCTGGCAAGGGCGCGTCGGCGTACGTGACATTGAGTTGCGCCAAACACCAGATCAAGCAGGCACCTCTTTTGCCTTGATGGTCAATGGCAAAGAGGTCTTTTGTCAGGGCGCCAATTGGATTCCCGAAGATCTCTTTCCTGCTGCGATGACCGAGCCACGGTACCGGCAGCGAATTGAACAGGCATGCGACGCCAATATGAACATGCTGCGTGTCTGGGGCGGCGGCATTTATGAAGATGATGCTTTCTATGACATCTGTGATGAGCGGGGCATCATGGTCTGGCAAGATTTTATGTTTGCTTGCGCCACCTACCCTGAAGATCCACCTTTCGAACAACTCGTCAAAGACGAGGCCGTGGCTGCGATCGGTCGCCTCGCGGCGCATCCAAGCGTGGTGCTGTATTGCGGGAGTAATGAATGCGTGTGGGCGTATCAGAGCTGGGGCTTTGCTGATGATCTCAAAGCTGGTTTGTCCTGGGGCTCTGGGTTTTACACCCGTTTGTTACCTGAGGTGCTTGCCCAATGGGATCCAACACGTCCCTATGTACCAAGCACACCATGGTCTGGTGATCTTGAAACT
>CALCOW010000128.1 GCA_937899935.1 uncultured Phycisphaerae bacterium | reverse complement strand
CGACGCTCTTCCGATCTGCAGATGGTCAAGGAAGTTGCCTCCAAGTCATCAAAAGACGCCGGAGATGGAACGACCACAGCAACTATTTACGCCGAAGCGGTCTTCACCGAAGGACTCAAGAACATCACCGCTGGAGCAAACGCTAATCAGATCAAACGCGGGATCGACGAAGCTTGCCGTGCCATTACCGGCCAACTCGAGAAGATGTCGCGGAAGGTAAAATCCTCAACCGAAATTGCCCAGGTTGGAACCTGTGCTGCGAATCAAGATGCCCAGATTGGTGAGATCATCGCTGAGGCAATGGATAAAGTCGGCAAAGATGGTGTCATCACCGTTGAAGAAGGCAAAAGCCTCGACACCTTCGTCGACCTAGTAGAAGGCATGCAGTTCGACAAGGGCTATCTCAGTCCGCATTTTGTCACCGATGCCGCTGCAATGGAAGCCGAACTTGAAGACTGCTATGTCCTCGTTTATGAAAAGAAGCTCTCATCAGCAAAGGATTTGCTCCCACTGCTTGGCAAGGTTGCTGAAAGCGGCAAGAGCCTACTGATCATTGCAGAGGATGTCGAAGGCGAAGCCCTTGCAACACTCGTGGTCAACCGACTTCGCGGCGTACTCAAGGTAGTGGCTGTCAAAGCTCCAGGCTTTGGCGATCGACGCAAGGAACAACTGCAAGACATTGCCATCCTGACCGGTGCAGAACCTGTCATGGAAGAACTCGGCGTCGATCTTGAGAGCATGACCCTTAACAGTCTTGGCCGGGCCAAGAAGATCACCATCGACAAGGACAACACCACTATTGTTGAGGGTGCCGGTAAGACGAGTGACATTAAAGGTCGCATTGAACAGCTGAAAGCCCAGATTGAGGCCTCAACTTCAGATTATGACGCAGAAAAACTTCAAGAGCGTCTTGCTAAATTGGCCGGTGGCGTCGCCCAGATCAATGTTGGCGCGGCCACCGAAGTTGAGATGAAAGAAAAGAAGGCGCGTGTCGAAGATGCATTGCACGCATGTCGTGCTGCAGTAGAAGAAGGCATCCTTCCAGGTGGCGGTGTTGCCGTCATTCGTGCTCGAACAGCACTTGATGCAGTACGCCAAAAAGTGCGAGGCGATGAAAAGCTCGGCGTTGATATTGTCTACCGAGCACTTTCTGCTCCCATCAAGCAAATCGCAGAGAACTGTGGACTTGAAGGATCGCTGGTCGCACAAAAAGTTGAAGATGCTGATGAGGCCGATATGGGCTACAACGGCGTCACGCAACAGTATGAGAACCTCATCAAGGCAGGAGTTATCGTGCCTACAAAGGTAGAACGCGTTGCTTTGCAGAATGCGTCAAGTATTTCTGGCCTGCTGCTGACTACTGACTGCGCGATCACAGAAATCAAAGACAAGAAAGCCAAAGCTGGGGCACCCGGCATGGATGATATGGATTTCTAAAGCCTCTCAAACACCCAAGATTGAACCACCCAAAGTTCATAAAAAACGAGGTTGCTGGCAAAGCCAGCAACCTTTTTTTTGTGCCCATCTAACTTTAGGCTCCCTTAAGCGTGATCCAAGAGCCTGCTCTCCAAAGACGGTCTTTTTGACCTCTACTCACCGAACAAGAAAAGCCGTGTCATCGTATTAGCGCAACAAACCCACATGGCTTTTTCCATGCGGGCCACCCATATGCCCCCCCCACTCGCAGGGCGTGACCATTTCCTGGCACGTCCTGCTTTCTTTGAAGTGTCACTTCAAGCAGGACCACCGCGCTCAGTCGTGGGGCTCTGAGAAGCCGTCAATGTAGCCGGCCGCCAGACCGCTACAATGGCCCGCTCAAACTCCCATGGAAAAGACAAACCTCACATCTTCACCACCGCTTGCCCCAGTTTACAAGAACGTCCTTGAGATGATTGGCAACACGCCGATGGTCGAGTGCCAAAATCTTGACACTGGGCCTTGTCAGTTATTTTTTAAGATGGAGTCTATGAACCCAGGTAATTCGATTAAAGATCGAATTGCCGTTTCTATGATTGATGCCGCCGAAGCCTCTGGGCAGTTGACCTCGGGCGGTCACTTGATTGAAGCAACCGCAGGAAACACTGGCATTGCGTTGGCACTGGTGGCACAACAGAAGGGATACCAAGTGACCGTGGTTGTCCCAGACAAGATGAGTGCTGGCAAGATTTCCCACTTGCGTGCTATGGGCGCTGAAGTGGTGATCGCCCGATCTGATGTTGAAAAAGGCCATCCCGACTACTACCAAGATGTTGCTGCACGCATTGCTGATGAAACACCCAATAGCTTCTATATCAATCAGTTTGCAAATCCCGCCAACATTGAAGCTCACTATGAAACAACCGGACCAGAGATCTGGAACCAGCTCGATGAACGAGTTGACGCTTTTGTCGCAGGCGTCGGTTCGGGTGGTACGGTTTCTGGTGCTGGCCGTTACCTCAAAGAACGTAATCCACAGCTGGAAGTCATCCTCGCCGATCCAGACGGGTCCATACTTGCCCCGTTGGTGAACGATGGCAAGGAAATCTCGCCTGGGAGTTGGCTTGTCGAAGGTATTGGAGAGGACTTTGTTCCAGATATTCTCGATCTCAGCCTGGTGGATAAGGCGTACGCGGTCAGCGATAAGGAAGCATTCTTTACCGCTCGAGATCTTCTCCATAAAGAGGGCATTCTGGCTGGTTCTTCGGTGGGTACCTTACTCGCTGCCGCATTGCACTATTGCCGTGAGCAAACCGAACCCAAGCGTGTCGTGACCTTGATCTGTGATAACGGGGCCAAGTACCTCGACAAGATGTTCAGTGACTTCTGGATGATCGATCAGGGTTTCATTGAACGCACACAACACGGTAATCTTCGCGATTTGATTGCAAGGCGCCACCTTCATGGTGAGGATCACACCCTTCGGGATCACATGCCACTGACACAAGCGATCAAAATGATGAGGCTGTATGACATCAGCCAGATGTCAGTTTTAAGCGATGATGGAAGGGTCGTTGGAATTCTCGATGAGTCTGATGTACTCATGGCGCTGATGAATACTCCGGACATGAGTGATCGTCCAGTCAGTGACTTCATGACCAGTCGATTGCAGACCATTTCGCCAGACGCCTCTGTGAATGATCTCATGCCGATATTCCGGGCAGATCGTGTTGCGATCGTTGCAGACAAAACGCATTACTATGGATTAATTACTCGAATTGACCTGATCAATTATCTTCGCGCCAAAATGCCATGACGGCATGTAGCCAAAACGGCCTTGCATCAGAAAACACACCATGGCACACCACACTTTGAAGCCCGACTCTCAAGTGATTCACGCTGGCCAGCAGGCAGACCCCATGACCGGTGCGGTCATGCCACCGGTCTCACTATCGACCACGTATGCACAACATTCACCGGGCGAACACCAGGGTTATGAGTACACCAGAAGTCATAATCCAACTCGTTATGCGTTAGAACGATGTATCGCTCGCCTTGAAGGCTCTCAATTAACTGAGGAAGAAGATGTTTCCTTCGGCGGCTTCGCCTTCGCAAGTGGACTGGCTGCCATGGGCACACTGCTTGAACTCAATGATTCAGACGCTCACATCGTGGCGATGAACGATCTTTATGGTGGATCCTATCGACTGCTGACCAATGTTCGAGAACGTTCGCAAGGCATTTCAGTCACGTATCTTGATCTGACCAAACCTGAAACACTCAACAATGCAATCACTGACCAAACAAAAATGATTTGGGTCGAAACACCGACCAACCCAACTCTCTCGGTCATTGATCTTGAACACGTAGCGTCTGTTGCCAAGGGCCGGGGCATTTTGACGGTTTGCGATAGCACCTTCGCCAGCCCCATGCTTCAACAGCCGCTTGAACTTGGTTTCGACATAGTGCTTCATTCGGGCACCAAATACCTTGGTGGCCATAGCGATGTTCTTGCGGGTATTGCGGTGACGAAACAAGCGGCCATTGCGGAACGCATCCGCTATCTGCAAAATGCTGTCGGATCGGTGCTCAGTCCATTTGACAGCTACCTGCTTTTGCGGGGCATTAAAACATTAGGCATTCGGATTCGTCGTCACTGCACCTCAGCGCAACACATTGCCGAGTGGCTTGAATCACATCCGAAAGTCGACCGAGTCATTTATCCGGGCCTTCCAAGTCACCCTCAATTCGTAAAGAAAACGTCGCATCTCGTCAAATGCAACTCGATGGCACGCCGGCGGGTGGCGGCATGATCACCATTATTCTTAAGGGTGACCTTGCCGCTTCACAGCGGTTTCTACAGGCGTTGTCGATATTTCAATTAGCTGAATCACTCGGCGGCGTTGAATCGCTTATCGAACACCCAGCCATTATGACCCATGCATCGGTACCTCACGAAACACGAGCAGAACTAGGCATTAGTGATTCGCTGGTACGCATATCCGTTGGTATCGAAGATGTAGGCGATCTTCAAATGGATCTTGAACGAGCGCTGGACACCGTCTA
>CALCOW010000127.1 GCA_937899935.1 uncultured Phycisphaerae bacterium | reverse complement strand
ACGGCCGTTCGCATTTGTATGACGATTGCGGCGCCAGCAACAAATCCCAAGGCGTGTGGACCAATAAGAAAATAAGTGGTCTGGCTGGAACTGATTTGAGGTAATGACAAATCAACCAATACGCCAGCGATCCATGCAGACCAAAGTGCCACCGCAAGTGGGGCAAAAAGCGCCACAAAAACCACAACCGCAATCGTTACGCACGGTGCCAGGGCACCAAGTGAGTCAATCTGCATCACCTGTACGAATGCCAGATCTAATGCGACACTCACCATCATCGCCAAGAGGAAGACCCACCATCTCATGGTCCACCTCCTACGGTTGCCTCTCCCAGAAGCACGACTTCACCAACGCCTCCAAGTTGATACCGTGATCGGATGGTCAACTGTTGGCGGAGTGCCGCATGACGATCCTGTTGACTTCCGATGACGCGTCCGATCACCATACCCTGCGCAGCCTTGGGCCATGCAGGATCAGCTAGCACCACTTCGCTACCAATCACGAGCCCATGGGCCTGGGGCACGTTGGCTACAAATGAACCATCACCTAATGGCTTGGCTAAGAATCTCACAATCTGATTGTCAGCATTCTCGGAGATGACCGCGGCTTGAAGTGGTCCACTGGTTTTACTGGATACCGGAAGCACCATGGCCTCTGCTCCCACAAGGTCTTTAACACGACCTAAAAGGTACTTGGATCCAAAAAGCACAACAGACCCAACCATGACACGGGCGCGAGCTTCTTGTGGCAAAGGTACTTGGTAAATCTCCCCCATCCGACTTGCGGCACGTCCAGTCATTGGTACCGAAACAAGTGTTGGTGTCACGCCCTGACCCAACTGATCGGGATCGAGCCCCTGGAGATGGCTGAGTTGGTCTTGCAAGATTTCATTTTCTAGTCGCTCGGCTCGATACAGCCTCTCGAATCTCGATCGTTCTGCGGCCAGCGTATCGATCGTTTTCGAGTCAATGTCGGCCATCACCATTTCTTGGTTGCCTTGCAAGCCACCCCAGCGTAACCACGTGGAGGCCTGATGAGCGACCACCGTCAATGGACGTAGCGGCATACGAACTAAAGAAGCCACATCGACCGTCCACGACAGCCCCATCGGTGAGAGGCACGCACAAACAACCGTGGCTAGTAAGACCAGCGGAAAGGCGATATGCGACTTTCTTAGGTTCCTGAACATGGGCGTCCTGCCCCCTCAGGCTTTAGACCATTTCGATGATGCTCCCCGGGACAGCATCTCTTCGAGCTCAACGCTCATCGAGATCTGACTCCATGGTTGCCTTCCATTCCTCAAGATTTTCCAGATAAATGCTCGTACCACGAGCAACACTGGTCAGCGGGTCATCTGCAACCCGTACTTCCAAACCTGTGGCATTGGCAAGCACCACATCTAAACCACGAAGTAAACCACCGCCACCAACCAGGCAAATTCCATTATCGACAAGATCTGCAGCAAGTTCTGGCTCAGCTCGCTCAAGTGTTCGAGTCACCGTTTCAATGATTGCTTGCACAGGTTCCTGCAGTGCATCACGCACTTCTTCACTCGTCAAATCTGCTTTGCGAGGCAGCCCTGACACATTGTCACGTCCGCGTACTTCTATCGTCCGAGGATCGCCGACATCCGCCGCTGAACCAATTTCAATCTTGATCCGCTCAGCCGTCTGTTCACCAATCGTAAGATTGTAATTCTTTTTCATGTAGTTAATGATCGCTTCATCAAGATCATCACCTGCCACACGCACGGACTCACAGGTTGCAATATCGGCCAGAGACATGATTGCAACTTCTGTGGTCCCTCCTCCGATATCAACAATCATTGATGCTGTAGGCTCAGCGATTGGCAATCCTGCACCAATACCTGCTGCCATCGGCTCTTCGATCAAGTAAACGCGACGAGCTCCTGCACGTTCTGCAGAATCAAGAACAGCCCGTTTTTCAACCGCCGTGATTCCAGAAGGCACCGCAATGACAACACGTGGCCCAAAGACGCGACTCTTACCATTCACCTTGCGAATGAAGTAGCCCAACATGGCTTCAGTGATTTCAAAATCGCTGATAACCCCATCTTTCAGAGGGCGGATCGCGCTTATTGAACCCGGGGTCTTGCCAAGCATCTCCTTGGCGGACCAACCAACGGCATTGCCGTTGTTCAGCACCCGATTCGTTCCACGCTTGACAGCCACGACGGAAGGTTCATTGAGAACAATGCCTTCACCACGAACACATACAAGCGTATTACATGTGCCCAGGTCGATACCCATGTCGACGCTGAACCAACCCAATAGTGAGTCTAGCAACACGAGGCGACACTCCGTTACGCGCCTATGGCAATTGGCTTCCTGCCAAGCCTGTGAAAAGTGGCTGATGATCCCAATCTGACTCAGCCGCCAGATCCAATCATACTTCAGGCTGGCCCATGCTGCAGCCGGAAATCAG
>CALCOW010000126.1 GCA_937899935.1 uncultured Phycisphaerae bacterium | reverse complement strand
ATGGCCGCTTTAGTACCTTTACCGAGCTCGACCGAAGAATGAGAGCCACAAGAAAAGACTGAGTCAGTTCATCAATAGACAATGTTTAGATACGCTCTACCCACATATGACAACTGAGAATAAGTTACTCGCTTTAGATGTTAGACCTTTACCTTTCACACATAAGCGTGATGTTTATGGTGCTTGGATCTTATGGATTCTCTTTTTTATTGGCCTCTGCATCTACCAGGTTTCGACTGATCACCGTCGCACCGTAACTGCTGCCTTTCACAATGGTGCCTCGAAGTGGATTGAGGGCGGGGACATGTATGGAGAAGGGCTGCATGGCTTTCTCTACCTACCACATGCCGCCATCGCCTACACCCCTTTCCATGTGTTACCTCATACACCAAGCGAATTGCTCTGGCGAGCTTTCTGTATTGGGCTTTTTGCGATTGGTGTTAGACAGCTAGCTTCTGCCGCAGGGAAGGCTGCCAAGGTTGAGCTTTTCCCGATTATGACGTTTTTCACAATACCACTATCACTTTCGGCGATGCGTAACGGACAAATGACATTACCGATGGCGGGGGCCATGATGATCAGTATCGGCGCCCTTGTTCAGGCGAGGTATTGGTGGGCTGTTTTTTGGCTCTGTCTTGCAGTTGCTCTCAAACCACTAGCAGTGGTGCTGCTTTTACTGGCATGGGCACTACGACCTGGTCTTTGGTGGCGCATGCCGATCGGTATTTTGATTCTTTTAGCAGTCCCATGGCTCTTTCAAAGTCATGCTTATGTCGTAGAGGCTTATCAGGGTTTTGTTGAAAAGAGCATGACTTCAGGAAATCCGGAAGGCTCCATGTCTTACAGTGATCTTTTTGGCATGTTCCGAGCATGGGGCATGGAAGGTCCTACCAGCGTGAGCCTATTGATACGGTTTGTATTTGCCGTATTAACTCTTGGTCTTGCTTTTTACATCATCCGAAGACATGGTCCCATTTATGGAATCACCATGCTCTTTGTATTGGCGATGACGTATCTCATGCTTTTTAATCCTCGTACCGAGAACAATACCTATGCAGCATTTGCACCAGCGCTTGCCGCAATTGGTACCTGGGCATTCCTCATTGGCAAGCAATCAACTTTAGGCTGGTGCCTTGTGATTATGTTGTTACTGATGTCTGTCAATTACGAGTTGACAAAACATATCACTCCGGGCCGTGAGATCTGGTTACCCCCTCTTCTCACGATCTTATTCTCCATCTATCTCATTTGGGCGATGCTTATTGGTCCTGCACCATGGCAATTACGAAGAACGAGGCTAGGCACACAAAGCATCACTTAAAAAGACGGAAGGGTGCCTTGAGCACCCTTCCGCTGATGAACCCGCTCTCTCTAATAGCAGTTCTTATTCTGATCGATCCTGAGTCTCTGGCATCCAAGGTGGAATCTTACCCTGTGCCTTGAGCTCTCTAGCTCTTTGAGTCCTCGCTTCGATGTAGTCATTCACACCCTTTGTGGTCTTACCCTCTTGGGAAGACACACCAGGATTGACGATCGTGTTGTAATGCCAGCCGCCTGGCCAATAACCACGTTCCCCACCCCAGCCGTAACCGCCGTATCCACCGTAGCCGCCACCACCAAGTGAGCTACCAGGTGACTGGCCAATCCCACCAAGGGCGGGCGCCCCGTAATAACGGCCGTAGTTGTAGGGTGAGTAGTCGTCGATAAAGAGGGATGCAAACCCAAAGTCATGGGTCTTTTTGATTCCTTCGGTCATCGTGTAAGGATCCGAAATCAACGTTGCAGTGTATTGAACGGTTTTGGAATCTTTTTCTGCCACTGGATCACTCAACTCGAAGACCATGGTCTTCAGCGGCTCGGATGCTACCGCGAGCGCCGCGTTCGGTGGATCTGTTTCGAAGCTGTCTTTGCCTTGTCCCCACAAACCCAAGAACTGATCCGTTGACATGGTGCCAGCGGTACGTTCTGGACGATCTTTGAACCAGGTGACGTGAGGATTTGGCTTTGAAAGCTCTAGGGTATAGGTACCCTTCTTGCCATCAACTGGCGTTAGTGATCCAGCTTCTGTCGACTGAACAAACAAAACTGAAGACGAAGACTTCGTACTATTGCAGCCAGCAAATGCCAGCGCGGTTGCTCCAATGGCAGAAAGTGTTAGTGCTTTGCGGAAGTTCATCAGGTATCTCCAAAGGTAAATCGGGATATGGACATCATCGTCCACCCCATGACAAGCCTCCGAAATGGGAGGCGGGTTCGATATCGCCGACATCGTGCAGAGCACCAGTCGACAAGGGTCTGATTGTAACAGGCACTCACCATTCGGATCGGGCCTGAAACACTATGTTAGACAGGGCAGTAAGGAGTTTGGTCAGTTCAAGAGGCCTGCCTCTTTCCCCACTCAAGATATGCTTGAAGATGTTACGGCCATAGGATGGCCCTAGTTCATGAAATGTAAAAATCACCGACTAACAGGCTGTAAGGCGTGCTTTTTGGCCTCTCGACTCAGGAAGCAGGCTGACAGACGGAGCAGATTGCACCCTCTTTACGGGCCTCCACACAGCACGGGTGCTCACAGGTGTTCCCTTGGTCGATGGCTGCCTCACAACAGGCTGGTAGGGTCTCTGTGGCCTCGACAGGTGCACCCTCTACAGATCCATCTGGATGAGAAGGCAGTGAAGCCGGTATTGATTGGCCACCAATCACCTCAAGATCTGGACGCATGATTGCCAATTTCTTGGCACCTTCATCCGTGATCGATGAGTCCCATACAAAGATCTTCTTGAGTGATGACATGGAAGCCAGCAAAGGGATGCTGCTGTCGGAAATACGTGTGTCATAGATATTCAGCCAGCAGAGGTTCTCAGCTCTGGCGATAAATTCCACTGCCCCATCACTAACATCGGTGACATCCAAACCGAGACGCTGCAAATTTGTGAGTTGCTGAATTACTTTTAGATCCTCATCAGTAACTGAGGTTCTACCCAAGCTTAGCCAAAGAACATGATCCCCCAATACGGCTACATCAGAAATAACTTGTTGATCCAACTCGATATTGCCCACACTAGCGTTGACCTCTAAGCCAGTGGTCTGTTCCGAAAGTGAAATGACTCGAACACCCTTTTTTTGTAAACGTCTCCAAGCCGCTTCTTGGCTTGAAGAAAGCGGTGTTGTAATCAAGGTGGATTCCACATGACTTGACTCATCAGAGGGCACTAAGTCGGCATCACCAGACACCACGATCTGTCCGCCACCAGCGATCACGGGCGCCCCACTATTAATCCAACTTCGCAGCACATCGATCTGCTTTGTCGATAATGGCTCACCTGAAGCAGGCATGAAATCAGGATCATCATGAGGAAGTGTGACCCGGCGTATTAATTCACTCGCTGATGCATCGCCAGGGACAACAACCATTGATGGTGGCTGATCTGTAAGTAAGACACGAAGTTGATCGAGGCGCAAACTACCTCTTTGCTTTTTTCTTCCATGACAGCCATAGCAGTGCACAGTAAGTATCGGCACAACCTGCTCGTGATAGAGCTTCGAGGCATTGTCTGAATCGGGTTGATTCGCGACTACTTTGGTGCCCCCCAGGAAATCAGCTTCTGGCTTGCTGGGCCCATTCGACTCAGGAAGCACGGCGTACTCTTGTGAGGT